>JALHNR010000158.1 GCA_022843525.1 Methylocystis sp.
GCGCCGTTTCTGGGGTTGATGCTGCAACAGGAGGCCATGGCGCTTTTAGGCGTCGTCGCGACGCTGCTTGTCGGCACGCCGGCGCTCACGCTGATCGGCGCCATCGGCGCGGCGGCGACGGTGACCGTGCGACGCGGCGGCCTGCTTATGGCGCTGCTCGTCCTGCCGCTGACGATCCCGGTGCTGATCTTCGGCGTCTCCGCCGCGGAGGCGGCGAGCGGCGGAACCGTGCCCTTCTATGCGCCCTTCGCGATTCTCTGCGCGATCACGCTCGCCGCTCTCGCGCTTTGCCCCTTCGCGGCCGCTGCGGCGCTGCGCTATCTCGGCGAATAGGTCGCAGCGTCAATCAATGCACACGCGCCCGCTGTTCGAGCGGCCGGTGAGGCTGTGGGTATGATTGCCGCTGCGGCTCGTGACATGAACGAAGTTCTTCATCTGGCCGCGTCGTCCAAAAACGCACCGCTTGGCGTTGCCGATCTTGAATGCGCCCTGCGTCGTGCAGAAATTCGAGTCGCCGCGCCATTCTCTGCCGCCGCCGTGGGCGTAGAAAAAATAATTGTGCGGATCGGAGGTCTCGTTGCGCAGGACGACTCTTTCGCAGCCGCCGCAGGCGCGAAGCTTCCACCATCCCTCCGATGTGAATCCGCCGCTCGGGCTCACCCAGGCCGATGCGACAGTGACTTGATCGGGCGTTCTGTTGCAGACCGTAAAATCCGCCTTCGCGGGATGCGGCGCGAAAGCGCAGGATGCGACGACAAGCGCGATCGAAAGACGAAAAGCATTCATTGCACCCCTCCAGAAATGAGCTTTGAAATTTGCGATAGAGACAACAGTGCTTGATCAAGCGCTGACGCGTATTTCGCGCCGGCGCTCGACGTCAGCCGGCGCGCGCCGGGAAAGCGGCGAGCGTGAAGGCGATCGCCAGCGCGAGGAGCAGCGCCAGATGCAGGACGCGATTGCGCAATCTGGACATTTTTCTCTTCCTTCAAAAATGACGCGCCGTGCGAAACAGGCTACGTGCGGCAAACATCATTTAAGATCGAAATAGCGTCCGGCGCCTCGTCCGGTTAGCTGAGAGAGGCCGAAGAAAGACAGCGTCGCAGCGCAGCCGAGAGCTGCGCGCATGGCAAGTCGCCGCGCCCAACTCTACGAGCCTGCGGCTTTGCAAACTCGGTCGCTGGGTCAATCGCCATGAGTCGCGCGTTATCGCGGGATGTGTTTCAGCTTTCCGCCCATGTGGGCGCACGCTTCTCCAGAAAGGCGGCCACGCCTTCCTTGGCGTCTTCGGCCAGCATGTTCTCGACCATCACGGCGCTCGCCAGCTCATAGGCGTCCGAAAGCGTCTTCTCGCTCTGAGCGTAGAAGGCCCGCTTTCCGTAACGGATCGCCTGCGGAGATTTTTGCGCGATGAGACGCGCCAGCGCCAACGCGCCGATCCTTGCGCCATCGGCAGACATGCGGTTGACGAGGCCGATGCGCAGCGCCTCCTCGGCGCCGATGGGAACACCCGTGAGCAGCATCTCCATCGCCTGCTTTGGCGCCACATTGCGCGAGAGCGCCACGGCCGGCGTCGAGCAGAAAAGGCCGATGTCGACGCCCGGCGTGCAGAAGCGCGCGCGCGGGCCAGCGACGGCGAGATCGCAACTCGCGACGAGCTGGCAGCCGGCGGCCGTCGCCATCTCATCGACAGCCGCGACGACCGGCTGAGGCAGCGTCACAATTTTCTGCATCAAGGCCGAGCAGGCGCGCATCGTCTTATCGAAGAAGGCGCGGCCTCGGTCGGGATCGTTGCGATGCGCCGTCAACTCCTTGAGGTCATGACCAGCGCAGAAGGAGGGGCCTTCCGCCTGCAGCACGATGACGCGAACGTCATGGCGCCCGGCGAGCGCGTCGAGCCGGCCCGAGAGGGCGTCGATCATCGCGAGAGAGAGGGCGTTGCGCGATGCGGGGCTGTTCAGCGTCAGGGTCGCGACGTCAGCCGCGGTCTCCAGCGTCACGCGCGCGGTGGTCTCGGCGTCCAGGGTCATCGCTCGAGCATATAAGTCCGGCGGCGGAAAACCAAAGGTTCCGGCCGCCGCGCTCAGGGAATTGGGTGAAGGATTGTTTTTTACCCTCATGCTGAGGAGGCGATCGATCTCGGATGTTTCCGAGATCGACTTTAGATGCCCAAGTCGCGCAAGCGCGACTTGGGAGGAGCCGTCTCGAAGCACGAGGGTGAGGAAAAATAAGCCAACGGGCTTCCTCGTCCTTCGAGACGCGTGCCGCGCACGCTCCTCAGGATGAGGAAGCCTTCAAGCCCTGCCGCTGCGCTCGATCTAGTAGAGGCCGCCGGTGCCGCTGCCGACCTGCTGATCCACGTCATGCGGCGTATCGAGCGCACGCGGGCCGCCGCCGCCGGAGTAGGAGTCGGGCGGCGCCGTCCCCGGCTTGAACGCTTCGAGAATCGTGCCGGCTCCCGACGAACGCAGCCCGGAGTGCACGTCGATGGAAATGAGCTTGATCCCCGGCGGCACGCGGAACGGCGTATCGGGCTTGTCCTTCAGAGCCACGGTCATGAAGTCGCGGAAGATCGGCGCGGCGAACTGCGCGGCCTGGGCGTGGCTGCCGAGCGAGCGCGGCCGATCGTAGCCGATGAAGACGCCGACCGCGAGGTCAGGAGAGAAGCCGACGAACCAAAGATCTTTCGCGTCGTTTGTCGTGCCGGTCTTGCCGGCAAGGTGCTTGCCGACCGATCTGATCGAGACGCCGGTGCCGCGCTGGATCACGCCTTCCATGATCGAGGTGATCTGATAGGCGGTGAGCGGATCGAGCACCTGTTCGCGCTTGTCGATCAGTTTCGGTTCGAGCTGATTCTCCCATTTGGCGGAGTCGCAGCCGATGCACTGACGCTCGTCATGTCGGTAGACCGTCTTGCCCCAGCGATCCTGAATGCGGTCGATCAGCGTGGGCTTGATGCGCTTGCCGCCATTCGCCAGCATCGAATAGCCGGTGACCATGCGGAGCAGCGTCGTTTCGCCGGCGCCGAGCGCCATGGAGAGATAGGGCGTCATCTCGTCGTAGACGCCGAAGCGCTTGGCGTATTCGGCGATGAGCGGCATGCCGACGTCTTTCGCCAGACGCACCGTCATCATGTTCTTGGAATGCTCGATTCCGTAGCGCAGCGGATGCGCGCCGGTGCCGTGGCCGCCTTCGAAATTCTCGGGCGTCCAATAGGTGCCGTCCGCCTGCTGGATGGAAATTGGCTCGTCGAGGATGGACGACGACGGCGTATAGCCATTGTCGAGCGCCGTCGCATAGACGAAGGGCTTGAACGAGGAGCCGGGCTGGCGCAACGCCTGAGTGGCGCGATTGAACGACGACTGGTCGAAGGAAAAGCCGCCGACCATGGAGAAGACGCGGCCCGTATGCGGGTCCATGGCCACCATCGCGCCGGAGATGTCGGGGATCTGGCGCAGACGATATTGGCCGGCGCGTCCCGCGAGCGGCTCGACGTAGATCACGTCGCCCGTCGTCAAGGCCGTTCGCGGCGTGCGGCCGCTCCAGCGCATGCCTTCGGCCGTTAGAAGGCCGGTCTCGCGTTCGCGCGCCACTTCGCCGAATTTCTCGCGTCCAGGCTGAAGCCCGATGCGCGCGGCGTCGCCGGTCACATCCAGCACGACGGCGAGGCGCCATGGCTTGACGTCGCCAAGCGCGGGAATGGCGGCGAGCGTCACGCCCCAGTCGGAAGAGATGTCGATGTGGTTCATCGCGCCGCGGAAGCCATGCGCCTCGTCGTAGCGAACGAGGCCGTCGGCCAACGCCTTTCGCGTGAGTGCCTGCATCTTGGGATCGAGCGTCGTGCGAACCGACAGCCCGCCTTCATAGAGCTTCTTCTCGCTTTGTTGCTCCAGCAACTGACGGCGCACTTCCTCGGCGAAATAGCCCGCGACATAAGTGTTGGGCGAGAGAACGCGCGGATTGACGCCAAGCGGCTCGGCTTTCGCCTTCGTGCCCTCTTCGGCGGTCACATAGCCATCGGCGATCAGTCGATCGATCACGTAGTTGCGGCGCTCGATGGCGCGCTCGCGGTTCTGGAACGGATGATAGTTGCTCGGCGCCTTGGGAAGCGCGGCGAGATAAGCCGCCTCGGCGAGCGTCAGCTCATTGACCGATTTGTTGAAATAGTTCAGCGCCGCAGCGGCGACGCCGTAGTTTCCAAGGCCGAGATAGATCTCGTTCAAATAAAGCTCGAGGATCTTGTCCTTAGGATAGGCCGCTTCGATGCGGAAGGCGACGAGCGCTTCGCGAATCTTGCGTTCGATCGAGCGCTCATTGCCGACGAGGAAGTTCTTGGCGACCTGCTGCGTGATGGTCGAGGCGCCTTGCACATGGCGGCCGCCCTGGGCGAGCACCGTCACGGCGCGCATCACGCCTTCCGGATCAATGCCGACGTGGTTGTAGAAATTCTTGTCTTCGGCGGAGATGAACGCCTGCTTCACCAGCTGCGGAATGGCGGAGCTCGGCAGGAACAGGCGGCGTTCATGCGAATATTCGGCGAGAATCGAGCCGTCGCCGGCGTGCAGCCGCGTCGTCACTGGCGGCTCGTAGTCGCGCAACTGGGCTGTGTCGGGCAGATCCTTGGAAAAATAATAGATCAACCCGGACCCGGCGATCGCCCCGATGAGGAAAACGATCGTCGCGGTCGCGAAGACGAAGCCCAAAAACCTTGCGAGCATTCGCATGAAATATCACCCTTAGAGCGGCCGGCGGCTGAGCGTCGGCTTTTGTTTCAATGCCAAAGTCCGTGTCGCGACGGCGGACGCCTGAGCCTAGCCGGCGCGCGAGAGCGACTCGTTCAGCTCAGATATAGTGAGCGATCGCACTTTTTGGGTCGCTTTCTTTCACAACGCCCGTTTGGATCGTTCCACCGTTCGGCGAATCCCTGGCGCCGGTTCGCGGCGCGTTTGACTGCGAGCGCCGCCGGTCACGAAATTGCCGCGACGCGAGAAGCGTTTATCCGCAGTGTGTGACGCCGCGTCTGCGTTTCTCGCACTTCAGCGGCTGCGACGCGCGGGCGATCGTGCGTCGCGACTGTCTCCATGTGCCGCGATTTTGTGTTTTATTGTGGGCGCGCCGCGGAGGAGGGGACCCCGGCGGGGGCCCGCGCCTCTTGGCTGCGCGCGCTGATAAAGGCGTCAACAGCTTCGGCGGTCTTCTGCGCCGCGCGCTCGCGCCACTCCTGCGACGTCAGCCGCGACAGATCCTTGTCGCTCGAGAGATACCCGAGTTCGAGCAGCACGGAAGGAACGTCAAAGGCTTTGAGCACGACGAAACCGGCCGAGCGGCTCGGGTTTTTGTTGAGCGCGCCGACTTCCCTCCAAAACGAGATCAGCGAATGTGAAAACTGCCGACTGTAGGCGCGGGTCTCGCGCCGCGTGAGTTCGAACAATATGTCGCCGACCTCTTCGGCGTCCGCCTTGCTTTCAAGTCCGGCGGCCTGATCCGCGAGATTCTCCTTCTCCGCCATCCGCGCCGCTTCGGCGTCCGAGGCGCGCTCGGAGACCGTGTACACGGTCGCGCCCTCGACACGCGACGCGGCGAGCGTGTCCGCGTGAATTGAGACAAACAGGGAGGCATTGTTTTCACGAGCGATTCGCACCCGCTCAGCAAGTGGGAGAAACATGTCGTGGTCGCGGGTCAAAATCACGCGGGCGCGCCCGGTTTCCTGGATTTTGTCCCGGAGCGCGCGGGCGAACTCGAGCACGACGTCCTTTTCCATTTCGCCGTGCTTGGCGGTCGCGCCCATATCGACACCGCCATGGCCCGGATCGATGACCACCATGGGCTTGTCCGTTGGCGCTTTGGCGGCCGTCGCTGGCAGTTTGGGCGGCTCTGCGGGCTGCAGGCGCGCCTGTTCGGCGACCGTCGAAGCGAAATGCCCGGCGCTGGTCGGGGCAAGTTCGATGACGAGCCGCGGTCCGCCGACGGCGACCTCGCTGTCCGCCTTGAGAATCTTGGCGGGCCCCGTGAGATCGATCACGACGCGCGAGCGCCCCGGCGCGAAGGTGCCATAACGATAGGATTTTATGAGCTTGTCGCCGGGCGACAGGCCTGCGTTCGCCTCCATGCGGAAGAGCACTTCCGGCAAATCGACGATGATGCGCGGCGGGTTCGCCACGGGATGCGCGGTCACCGGCGGCAGGCCGGTGAGATCGAAGAGAAGGCGGGAACGATCGGGGAGCGCCTCGATCCGCGCGGTCAGCGCAGAGATTTCCTTCTGCGGCTCATCGGCCGCGGCGGGCCGCGCGCCCAGAGCCGCGAGGAGCGCAGCCGCCATTGCGATCAACGGTCGTGACGCCCCTGCGCGCAAAGCTGTCCTCCTCACCTGCGTCCCTAGATTCGCGCGGCGTTTCGATCCGGCAATCGGCATTTTGACAAGAGCGCCGTTAACGCATCGTTAGCTTATCTGAAAGCCGTCAGTTGCGGGATCTTTCCCCATGAATTTTTCGGTGAATAGCCGAGCCGGCGCTTGCGCCAGCCTACGTCGACCGATATGTAAGGAGATAGCTGCGGAATTCTGCGGCGCGATATTTGCCGCAAATGCGGCCGTCAAGTCGAGCCAACAGAATTTCGGACAGTTGCTTTCCGTTGCGCCGCCCCGTGCAGGTCGTGACGTTTGGTCGCCGCCACTTGGCGGTGCGAAAGGTTTTTTGACGATCTCATGGCCAGGACCGTGATAGGCGCGAGAGCAGTCGTTTCCTCCGTGTGGCTTGTCCGCGCGGGAGGGCGCAGCCTCGCAAAAAACATGTCCTCTTGGCTCGTTCGTCATTTCACGGGGACGAGGCGCGATGCGCTTTGTCCCGCCGGCTCGCAAGCCGGCAAGCGTATCGCAGGTCTCAGGCCTGTCTCCCTTATCCTCACAAGAAGCGTTCGCGCCGTCAGGATGCGCCAAAGAGCGGTCGCCGAGTCCCCTCGAGGACTCAGGCTTGCCCCGTCGGCGTTATTGCGCGCGACGCCGCAGAAGAGTCCCCCATGGCTAACAAGATGCTCATCGACGCCTCCCACCCGGAGGAGACCCGCGTAGTCGTTCTACGTGGAAGCCGCGTTCAGGAATTCGATTTCGAGGCTGCTGACAAAAAACCCCTACGCGGCAATATCTATCTCGCGAAGGTCACGCGGGTTGAACCGTCCCTTCAGGCCGCCTTCGTCGACTATGGCGGAAATCGTCACGGCTTTCTGGCCTTCGCCGAAATTCACCCTGACTACTATCAAATCCCCGTCGCCGACCGTCAGGCGCTGCTCGAGGAAGAGAGCCGCGCCCATCAGCAGGCCGACGAGGAAGAGCGCGTTCCGCATGGTCGCGGGCGTCGTTCGCGCCGCCGCCAACACGAGGGCGCCGAGAAGCGTGCGAGCGCCGACGAGGCGGTGACGAGCGAGCCCCTCGCGGACGCGGGCGCTTCGCCTCTCGTCATCGAGGATCAGGCCGAAACAGGCTTCGCCGAATCGGCTCAGGAAGGGTCTGAAGCCGCGCCGGAGTTCGCGCTCCAAGCTGAGTCGCAAGAATATCTTGAAACCCCGCCGTCGGCCGTCGAGACCGAATCGAGGGGTCGAGACGTCGGGGCGGAGGAGGAGCCCGAGGCGGGGGACGCCGAATCCGCCGAGTTTCCATCGGAGAGCGCGGACGTTGAGGCCGAGGCGGGCGATCAGCCGATCGCTACCGCGCAGCATGAGCAGATTTCCATCGATCCGGCCGGTTTCGGTTCGGTCGAGACCGGCGAAGCCGAGGAGTTTGCACTCGAGGCGCCGGAGCCTGACCACGAACTGAAAGCGCGCCGCCAGGACGAGCGCGACGAGGCGCGTGAGCGCGCCCGCGAAGATGCTGAGGGCGAAACGGCTGAGGTCAACGCCCGCGTCGAGGCTCCGGTGGAGGAGCACGACGAGGAAGAGCATGACGACGAGGATGATCACGTCGAGCATATCGGCGGGGATGCGATGGACGAAGCGCCCTATCGCGCGCCGCGCTCTCGCCGCCAGTACAAGATTCAAGAGGTCATCAAGCGGCGGCAGGTGCTGCTCGTTCAGGTCGTCAAGGAAGAGCGCGGCAACAAGGGCGCCGCGCTTACGACTTATCTTTCGCTTGCCGGCCGTTATTCCGTGCTCATGCCCAACACCGCGCGCGGCGGGGGCATTTCGCGCAAGATCACGGACGGCGCGGACCGCAAGCGGTTGAAAGAGATCGTGCATGATCTCGAAGTGCCGGAGGGGATGGGCGTCATCCTGCGAACAGCCGGCGCGACGCGGACCAAGCAGGAGGTCAAGCGCGATTTTGAGTATCTGCTGCGGCTGTGGGAGAGCGTGCGCGAATTGACGCTGCGCTCCGCGGCGCCGACCCTCGTCTATGAGGAAGGCTCGCTCATCAAGCGGGCGATTCGCGATCTTTATGGGCGCGACGTCGAGGAAGTCGTCGTTTCCGGCGAAGACGCCTATCGCGAGGCCAAAGACTTCATGCGCATGCTGATGCCGAGCCACGCGAAGAACGTGCGCCTGCATCGCGAGCCCTTTCCGATCTTCGCCGAAAGCGGCGTCGAGGCCCAACTCGACGCGATGTTCTCCAACCATGTCACGCTGAAATCGGGCGGCTATCTGGTCATCAACCAGACCGAGGCGCTGGTCGCGATTGACGTGAACTCGGGACGTTCGACGCGCGAGCACAATATCGAGGACACGGCGCTTCGCACCAATCTCGAAGCCGCGGACGAAGTCGCGCGGCAGTTGCGACTGCGCGATCTCGCCGGGCTGATCGTCGTCGACTTCATCGACATGGAGGAGAGTCGCAACAATCGCGCTGTTGAACGACGCCTCAAGGACGCGCTGAAAAACGACCGCGCCCGCATTCAGGTCGGCCGCATCTCGCATTTCGGCTTGCTCGAAATGTCGCGCCAGCGCATCCGCGCCGGCGTCGTTGAAGGCTCGACAGTGCCATGTCCGCACTGCCTTGGCGCCGGTCACGTGCGCTCCACCGCCTCCGTCGCGCTGCACGTGCTGCGCGTGCTGGAAGAGGCGCTGGTCAAGAGCGCCGCGCATGACGTCACGCTGCGCACCCGCGCGGTGGTGGCGCTCTACATTCTGAACCAGAAGCGCGCCCATTTGCAGGAGCTGGAGCGCCGCTTCGGCGTGCACATCACGGTGGCCGCCGACGATACGCTGACGGGCGCGACCTATCATGCGCTCGAGCGCGGAGAACTCG
>JALHNR010000159.1 GCA_022843525.1 Methylocystis sp.
ATGCCTTCCCAACGGTCCTTTCGGGCGGCGAGAAGCAGCGCGCGGCGATCGCTCGCGCGCTGATTTCGCAACCCAAACTGCTACTTGCCGACGAACCGACGGGCAATGTCGACCCGACGCTCGCGCGCCGGATCCTGCGCCTCTTCATCGAACTCCACAGATCTGGAACCGCCGTCATCATCGCCACTCATGACTTAAGCCTCATGGACCAGTATGAAGATGCGCGGCGTCTTGTGCTTGCCGACGGCCGGCTTCACATCTTCGAATGAGCAGACGATGGCCCTGATGCGATTTTGGTCCTCGATTCGCCCGGCCGCATCTGACGTCGATGAAGACGCCGAAGAGATTCCGGCGCCAAGCGCGCTGGTCCCCGCCGACTCCGTCGTTGGCCGTTCGCTCGTCATTGTCATTGCGATCATGACGTTCCTCGCCGCGCTCGCCGCTAACGTCGCCATTCTGGTCGCCGATGCGAGCGTCGAATGGCGCAGCGACGTCGCGCGCGAAGCGACCGTCCAGGTGCGTCCGGTCCCTGGCCGCAACGTCGAGGCCGACGTTAAGGACGCGGCGGAGGCGATGCGGCGAACGCCCGGCGTGCGGGAGGCCCGAATCTACGCCAAGTCGGAATCTGAGGCGCTGCTGACGCCATGGCTCGGCGAGGGGCTGGATCTCTCTGAACTGCCCACGCCGCGCATGATCGTGCTGAAGCTCGACGCCGAAAATCGGACGGATCTCGACAAGTTGCGCTTGGAGCTCGAGCGCGCCGTTCCTAACGCCGTGCTCGACGATCATCATGTCTTCATCGAGCGTCTTGGCGATATGGCGCGCGCAGCCGTGGCCATAGCCGCGCTCATCTTTGTTTTGATCCTCGCGGCGATGGCCGTCGCCGTGGCCTCGGCCACCCGCGCCGCGGTGGCGACAAACCGCGAGATCGTCGAAGTGCTCCATATCGTCGGCGCCGCCGACTCGTTCATCGCGCGAGAATTTCAGCATCGATTCATGGCCCTGGGATTACGCGGCGCGCTGATCGGCGGCGGCGGCGCGATCGCCTTTTTCGCCCTAGCGCAGTTCGTGGCGCAGCGGTGGCGCGCGACCGGCGGCGGCGATCAGATGGAGGCCATGTTCGGGGATTTCACAATCGGCCCGAGCGGCTTCGTCGTCATCTTTCTGCTCGCGGGCGGCGTCGCCGCGCTGACCGGCTATCTCTCGCAGTTCATTGTGCTGCGCCACCTGCAGCGGCTCGGTTAAGCGCATTCGCCCAAATCGGCAGCCCCCGATAACATCGGCGCTGAATTAGACCTATAGTCGCGTCAGAATCGCGCCTCGCGCGTTCTGAGCAGGAAGCATGGGCGAAGGACCCCAAGATTGACGATCTCCGCACGCCAGGGAGTGAAGAATGGCTAGCGCCGTCCGCAAGGCCGCCTGCGCGATCCTCGCCGGCGGCGCATTTCTCGCCGCGGCGCTCCTGTTGGGTTTTGTAGGCTTTGCGCTGTCGCTGCCGCGAGAGGAGTTCTCCATTCCGGTGCAGGCGGAAGGCGTCGTCGCGCTGACCGGCGGGTCGGATCGGGTGCTCGATGCGGCGACCCTACTCGCCAGCGGGCAGGCGCGACGCATGCTGATCACCGGCGTCAATCCCTCTACTCGCAGCTCCTTGCTCGCGAAAATACTGCCCATGTCGCGAGAACTCTTCGATTGCTGCGTCGACCTCGGCTATGAGGCGCTCGACACCGCCGGCAACGCCAAGGAGACGCGCGATTGGGCGCGCGAGCACAACATCACCCGCACGCTCATTATCGTCACGTCGAACTACCACATGCCGCGCGCGCTGGTAGAAATCTCAGCCGCCTTGCCGAATGTCGAGCTCTATCCCTTTCCGGTCGTCAGCGAACATATCGACGTCGCCGACTGGATCAGCGATCTGCGCGTCGCCCGTTTTGTCGGCAAGGAATATGTGAAATACGTCGGATCTCTGCTGCGCACCAAGCTTTTCAGGAGATACGAGGAGTCGGAGCCTCCCCCGCAGCTTCGCCACAGCGTCGCATCTGAGTGAGAACTTGTTCCAACGCCTCTTGGCGCCGTAAAAGCGCGGCACGCTCCTTCGCCCAGATCTCGCCCATGCTCCTCCTGCGCTCCCTCATTTTCCAGATCGTGTTCTTCTTGAACATGTTCGCGCTCATGATCGTCTGGCTGCCGGGCCTGATGATGCGGCGCAAGATCAACCAGGAGCTTGGACGCACCTGGGGGCGCACGACGCTCTGGCTCCTCGACAAAATCTGCGGCGCGAAGATCGACTGGCGAGGTCTCGAGAATATCCCCAAAGGGGCGGTGATCGTCGCCTGCAAACATCAGTCCATTTGGGAAACCTTCGTTCTGCCGATCAGGTTTCCCGACTTCAGCTACATCTTGAAGCACGAACTGATCTGGCTGCCATTTTTCGGCTGGTACCTGCTGGCGGCCGAGCAGATCGCCATCGATCGCGCCAAGGGCGGCAAGCTACTGCCGCAGCTGATCGCCAAATCGAAGAAAATTTTTGCCCAGGGACGGCAGCTCTTCATTTTTCCCGAAGGCACGCGTCGCCCGGCCGGCGCGCCGCCGCAATATAAATTCGGCATCGCCCATCTTTATGCAGCGACCGAAACGCCGGTGCTTCCCGTCGCGGTGAATTCCGGGCTGTTTTGGCCGCGCCGCTCGTTTCTCGTCCGGCCGGGGACCGTCGTGATCGAGTTCCTGCCCTTGATCGCGCCCGGCATGGAGCCGCGCGCTTTTTTTGAGAAGCTCTCGACGGACATCGAGACCGCGTCCGACCGATTGATCGCCGAAGCGCTCGCGAAAGACCCGTCGCTTGCGGAAGTCCTCGCCAAAGGACGTGCGAGCGCCCAACATATGGCGCCGGCGCAAGAATGAAGGACGCCGCTCCTGCATGTCGCGAAGCAGTCAGGAGCGGACTTTCGGGCGCCTCGGCCAACTCGGCGACCTTTCATTCGCGAGCAAATTTAAGCGGTTCTTTTGAACTCCTGCAATTATCTACCCGTTTCCGCCCACTTTAACCTCGCGCCGTTCCTGTCAGCGCTTGCGGCGCCACAAGCAGCGGATATTCCGCCTCGACGATGTAGGGTCCGCCCCCCACGGAATCGCGCGACGAATAGAGCACGAAGCGCTCTGCGGTGAAGCGCAGCGGCGGGAAATAACCGCGCGCGCCGAGATAGGCGGCGACAGCGCCGGCGCTGGCGCCGCGCAGACGCGCGAGCGTCACATGCGGGATGAATTTGCGCGGCTCGGGCGGCGCGCCGAGCCGGCGCAACAGCCGCTCCTGCTCCGCCTGCATGTCCATCAGAGTCGGCTCCGGCCGCGCGCGCGCCACGATGGCGCGGGGCTTGTCGCCGCCAAACGACGTCAGCTGGTCGAAGGTGACGGTGACTTCCGGACGGCGGATGAAGGAGAGCGCATTCGCGACGTCCCGCGCGAAAGCGTCGTCGACGTCGCCGATGAAGCGCAAGGTGACATGATAATTCTCAACGTCGATCCAGCGGCCGCCGGGGATTCCGCCGCGCAGGCGCGCGAGGCTTTCGGCGATTGATCGGGGAATCTCCAGGGCCGTAAACAGTCTGGGCATGCCATCCTCCCCAAGCGGGATCGCGCAGCCTCACTGCGCGCGCGAGGTCCTACTCGCCCCCATGGAAACGAGCGTTCTTTCAACATAGGGCGCGATTTTTTTGACGATCTTCGCCACGCCGGCGGCGTTGGGATGAATGCCGTCCGAGATGAGGAGCGCGGGCGAGCCCCAGACGCCTTCCAAGATAAAGGGCACAAGCGGCGCCTCATGTTTGGCGGCAAGATCCGGATAAACCGAATCGAATTCCTTCTTGTAAGCTTGCCCGTGATTCGCGCTCGAGACCATCGCCGTCAGCACCGGGCGAACGCCTTTCTGCCTTAACGTCGCAAGAATCCGATCGAGATTGGCGCGCGTTATTTTCGGATCATGCCCGTTCAGCATGTCATTCGCGCCGAGTTCCACAACGGCGATGTCGAAAGGCCCGGCGCCAAGGGTATAGTCGAGGCGCGCGAGCCCGGTCGTCGTCGTATCGCCGGAAACGCCCCCTTGGACGACCTCGACGTTATATCCGTCCTCGCTCAGGCGTCTCTTGAGCTGCGCCGGAAGCGAATCTTCGGCGCCGATGCCGGGCCCCGCCGTCAGGCTGTCGCCAAAGGCCAGGATGCGCACGGGTTCGGCGCGCGCGGATGTAAGCGCCATGGTCAACAGGGCCAAGGACGCGAGAGCCGCGGCTTGGAGAGGACGACGGAAAGCGCAATAAGGCGACTGGACTGCGGGCGTCGAATGCGGCGCATCATTCAAGGTTTTGCTCCGTGCTGCGACAAGTCATCGAAGTTGAAGGCGTTGATCTCACGCTCGGCGAAGGCGCCGCCCGCGTGCATGTGCTCAAGACTGTCAGCCTGAGCGTAGCGCAAGGCGAAACTGTCGCTCTTCTGGGACCGTCCGGCTCGGGCAAATCGACTTTGCTCATGACCCTCGCCGGATTGGAGCGACCGGACGCCGGAAGCGTCAGGATTGACGGGCGCGATCTGGGCGCCCTTTCGGAAGACGCGCTCGCGCGTTTCCGCGGAGAAAACATAGGGATCGTATTCCAGTCTTTCCAGCTGATCCCCACCATGACGGCGCTGGAGAATGTCGCCATTCCACTGGAACTCGCCGGGAAATCAGACGCTTTCGCACGCGCCGAGGCCGAGCTTGCGGCGGTCGGGCTCGCTGAACGCCTGGCCCACTACCCTGCTCAGCTGTCCGGAGGCGAGCAGCAGAGGGTGGCGCTCGCCCGGGCGCTCGCGCCCGACCCGCTGATCCTCGCGGCGGACGAGCCCACGGGCAATCTCGATTCGGAAACCGGGGCCGCGGTGATTGAACTCATGTTCGCGCAACAGCGCCGTCGCGGCGCGACGCTCGTGCTCGTCACCCATGATGCGGCGCTCGCCGCACGCTGCAGCCGGCGCGTTCTGCTGCGCTCGGGCCGCATTGAGGCGAGCGAGCGGGCGCCGTCATGAAGCCGATGCGCTTCGTCGCCCTGCCCTTCGCACTGCGCTTCGCCCTCCGCGACCTGCTCGGCGACCCGCGCGGTTTTGGCGTCTTCATCGCCTGCATCGTCATCGGCGTCGCCGCGATCTCCGGCGTTTCCGGCCTTTCACGTTCTCTGGCGCAGGGGCTCGCGCGGGAAGGCCGAACCATATTGGGCGGCGACGCCTCCTTCAGCCTCGTCTCGCGGGAGTTTTCGCCGGAGCAACGCGCCTTCTTCGAGGCGCGCGGCCGGCTTTCCGAAATTTCGCTGATGCGGGCGATGGCGCGGCGCGACGACGGCGAGGCCGCGCTGGTGGAGATCAAAGCGGTCGATCCGGCGACTTATCCAACTTTCGGCGCGGTCGCGCTCGATCCCGACATGGCTTTGGCCGAGGCGCTGGAGGCACGAGACGGGCTGCCGGGGGTCGCGGTCGATCCGATGCTGCTCGCACGCCTCGACGCCAGGCTCGGCGAGACCGTGATAATCGGCGTTTCGCGCTTCACGCTGCGCGCGATTCTGCGCGGCGAACCCGACAAGCTCGCGGGCGGAATTGGGTTCGGACCGCGCGTCATGATGGCGCGCGCCGCGCTCTCAGGCGCGGAACTGGCGACGCCGGGCTCGATCGTCCGGCATGTCATCCGCGTCACGCTGCGCGACGGCGCCGACGCCGACCTCAAGGCGTTCGCCGCTGACGCCGCGAACGCCTTTCCGCAAGCCGGATGGGAGTCGCGCACGCGGGACGCCGTCTCGCCGCAGTTCTCACGCAATCTCGACCGGTTCGCGCAACTGCTCACCCTCGTCGCGCTCACCGCCCTTGTCGCCGGCGGCGCCGGCGTCGCGAACGCGGTACAGGGCTTTGTGGAGCGTAAGCGCGCGCAATTCGCGATTTTGAAGGCGCTCGGCGCCGAGGGCTCTCGGGTCTTCAGGATCGCCCTCGCCGAGGTTCTGGCGGCGGCGTCCTTGGCCATCCTGCTGGGGCTCGTCGCCGGCGCGGCGATTCCCTGGGGCGCGGCGCAAGCGCTGCGCGATCTCGCCGATCTCCCCGTGTCGGCGTCGCTCGACGCGCAAGGCGCGCTCTATGGCGCTCTGTACGGGCTGCTCGTCGTCCTCGTTTTCGCGCTTGTTCCCCTCGGCCGCGCGCATGAAACTCCCGTAGCGGCGCTGCTGCGCGACGACCAGCGGGGCGCGACGCTCGCACGCTACCGCGCAGGCGCGTCGGCCGCGGCGATTGCGCTCGCCGCCCTCGTCATGGCGACGTCCTTTGACGTGAAGCTCGGCGCGACCTATGTCGCCGCCGCTGTCGCGGCCTTCGCCCTGCTGCGCGGCGCGGCATGGGTCGCCATGCGGCTGGCCCGCAGCCTTCCGCGTTTGCGCGATGCGCGGCTGCGGTTCGCGCTCGCCAACATTTGGCGGCCGAAAAGCCTGACGCCGGCGCTGATGATCTCCATCGGCCTGACGCAAACCCTGCTCATTGCGCTCGCGCTGGTGGAAGGCGCGATCCACAAGGAGCTGGCGCGCGCGGACGCCGGAGAGATCCCCAATTTCTTCTTCATCGACGTTCCGAAGGCGCAGACTGAGGGCTTTGTTGATTTCCTCTCTTCTGAGGCGCCCGGCGCCCGCATTGAACATGTGCCAATGATGCGGGGGCGCATCGTCGCCGTGAAAGACGCGCCGGTCGAGAAGATCGCCGTGGCGGACGACGCCAAATGGGCGCTCGAAGGCGACCGCGGCGTAACGTTTTCCGCTGCGGTTCCGACGAACTCCGCGCTCGCCGAGGGCGAATGGTGGCCGGAGAATTACGTCGGCCCGCCCCTCGTATCGCTGGAGCAGAAGGTCGCCGAAGGATTGGGTCTGAGCGTTGGCGACTCGATCCGGGTCAATGTGCTCGGCAGGGAGATAACCGCGAAGGTCGCCAATCTGCGCCGGGTGGATTGGCGCAGTTACGCGATCAATTTCATCATGGTGTTTTCGCCCAATGTTTTTGCCGGCGCGCCCTACACCGAGCTCTTCACCGTGGCCTACGGCGCGCCATCGGTCGCGGCGCGCGACGCGAAGGACGCGCGGCTCGCGCGGGAGGCGGCGAAACGTTTTCCGAGCATCGTGTCGGTTCGCGTCAAGGATGCGCTGGCGGCGATCGACAAGATCGCCGGACAGTTGGCGCTGGCCGCGCGCGCCGCGGCGGGACTCGCCATTGTCACGGCGGTACTGGCGCTGGCGAGCGCGCTTGCGAGCGCCCAGCGCGCAAGGTTGCATGACTCGGTGGTGTTGAAGACGCTCGGCGCGACCCGGACCTGGCTGGCCACAGCCTATGCGCTGGAATTTGCGCTGGTCGGTCTCGCCGCATCCCTGATTGCGGTCGCGGCCGGATCCGGCGCCGCCTACGCCATGACCACGATCCTAATGAAGATCGATTTCGCCTTCCTTCCCTGGACCATGACGCTGATTTCCCTCGCGACGCTCGCCGTCACCATCGCGCTCGGCCTCGCTGGCGTCTGGCGGGCGCTCTCCGGACGTCCCGGACCGGAGTTACGCCAGCCTTAGTCTGTCAACTCTTTCGAAACCTGCTCAGGCCGAGAGGGAAGCCTCGACGATAAAGGGAAAAGCGCCCTCGACGATCGTTCCATCCGTCGCGAGCACACGATAGTCGACTTCGTATAGTCCGGGCTGCAGAACCGGCGTGTCGAGGATCAACTCTTTGGAGGCTTGTTTCTGCGTCGCTTTGGCGACCACTAAGCCGTTTCTGCTCTTGAGCGTGATCGTTGAGATGACGGCGTCAGCCTTCCCTTCGAACACCAGTTTAATTTGACGCACAGGTTTGACGACCCGCTGTCGCGAGGCAGGGAACGACTCGACGAGGAACTGATGGTGAGCCAGCCCGGCGGTCGCGGAGCAAAAGCTCAGCCCTGCGGCGAGGACCGCCGCCCAAGCGTAACTTATTAGCTTCATTGTCGTTCTCCTGGCCAGCGAACCGACGCCCGCCGAGATGTCTGAAGAAATAACTTTCCCTCGCGCGATTTGTTCGATCGCGAGCGCACGCAAAAGGCGCGGCGGGACGACAGGATAATTGCCCGAAATTCGCGAGCGGCTGCGCCGCCTTGCCCTTTGGGCTGCGACCTCCTAAAACGCTGGAGCGTCGACGGCCCGCCGGGCGGCGCTTTTCGCGTCATGCGCCAATGCGCGACACGCCGTCAGCGGAACCCAATCTTGTCCGACAAGAACGCCCTTTCCTGGCCGAATTTCGCCGTGTCGATTCTCGGCGGCGTCGCGGCGGCCGTGATCTTCGCCGTCGTCGCGCGCGGCGGCTTCGGCGGGCTCCTCTTGGCGCATCTCGCGCCCCTGCCGATCATGATCGTGGCCTTCGCCTTCGGCCTGATCCACGGGGCGACGGCGGCGATACTGGCGTCGATCATCCTGGCCTTCTGGCCGCATCCGGTGATCGGCATGGGATATGCGCTGCTGATCGCGGCGCCCGCCTGGTCCGCTGTCTATGCGGCGCTCGGCGCGCCCCGCGGCGGCCGGAACAGGCTGACTCGTAATCTGCCGGGCTGGGCGGCGCTCGCGCCAGCGATCTTTCTGGCGAGCGCGATCATTCTCTGGCTGATTGTCGCCACTCTCGCCTTCGGATCGCTTGACGAGGCGCTGAATCCGATCCGGGCGCGCGCCTTCATCCTGCTCGACCTTATGGTGAAGGAGCGCGACCTTGGCGATAGCATCGACCCGACGACGCTGTCCGGATCGGTCGCGCGCGCCGTTCCCGCCTTTCTTGCCGGATATGGTCTGCTGATCCACGTCATCAATTTGTGGCTCGCCGCGAGAATTGCGCAAGCCTCCAAGCTACTGGACCGTCCCTGGCCGGACATCGCCAGTGAATTCCGCCTGCCAAGGCCGGTGGGCGGGCTGTTCCTGAGCGGGATCGCGCTGATCTTCTTCCAGGGGCTCGCCGGCGCGATTGGACTGGTGCTGGCGACGACCATGGGATTGCTTCTTGCGTTCCAGGGGCTCGCCGTTGCGCATATCTACCTGCGCGGATCGCGCTCCAGCGCCCTGGTGCTGGCGATCATTTATTTCACCCTCGGCCTCTTGGGATGGCCCCTGCTGTTTTTCGCCGCGCTCGGCGTCGCCGACTTGATCTTCAACTATCGCGCCCGCAAGACGG
>JALHNR010000160.1 GCA_022843525.1 Methylocystis sp.
TCGAGCCCGCGCAGCCGCTTGGCGCCGCCGACATGCGGCGGGTGGTGAAGGCAGACGACGCGCGCAAGTCCCTCCGCCTTGGCGCGTTCCAGCAGATCCGCGAGCGCCGCCAGCTGGGTCGCCCCAAGCCGCCCGGAAGCGACGAAAGGCGCCGTCGGCACGCCGGTGTCGAGACCGATCAGCGCGACGCCGCCGCGCCGGCGCAAATAGGGAAAGCCCGCGACTTCGCTCTCGCTGCTCGTCCAAGGCGCGAAAACCTCCCGAACGAGACCGGTCACGCTCGCCACATAAGCGTCGTGATTTCCGGGCGTGAAGCTCACGTCGCCTGGGGCGCCGAGAGAGGCGAGCCAGTCTTTGGCGAGCGCAATTTCGCCGGGAAGTCCGATGTTGACGATGTCGCCGGTCATGACGACATGGTCGGGCGCCTGCGCCTTGATGTCGGCGACGATCTTGGCGAGCACGCCCATATCGTGCTGATCGCCGCGCTTATAAAGCCAGTTCACATAGCCCGTGACGCGCTTGCCAAGGAGCTCCGCGAGATTGGGCCGAGGAATTGGGCCGATATGCGCGTCGGAAAGATGAGCGAGCCGGAAGTTCAAGAATCCTCTCTGACTGCCTGTTGCGCGCGCGGCGCTTTCTTCATCGGAATGGATAGGCGACACTAGAGCTTTCGGGCGTCATTTGCCATAGTTCCGGGCCATCGGAGGCGGTTTTGACGAAGCCTGAAGAAGGACGCGCGGCGCCATCGAGGCGCACCCGCTTTGCGTCGCGACTCATCGCGTTGGGGGCGCGCTTTCAGCGTCCCATGACCCTGGGCGTGCGCGGCCTCGTCGTTGATGAAAGAAACCGCGTGCTGCTTGTCCGGCATACTTATGTGGAGGGCTTCTACTTGCCGGGCGGCGGCGTCGAAAACGGCGAAACGCTTGTAGAGGCGCTGGAGCGCGAGCTGAGCGAGGAGGCGAATGTCCTGCTCGATGCGCCGCCTGAACTGTTCGGGATGTATTTCAATCGGCGGTTCTCCATGCGAGACCACGTCGCGCTTTACGTCGTGCGCGCGTTCCGCCTCACGCAGCCGCGTGCCCCTGATCGCGAAATCGCAGAGGCGGACTTCTTCGCGCTCGACGCTCTGCCCGCGGATACGACCGCAGGGACGCGGGCGCGGCTATCCGAGGCGCTGGAGAACACGCCTGTTTCACCCTATTGGTGAACGCGTGATGGAGCCGGCTCCGGCGCTCAAGGCGTGCAGATCGCGCCAGCCATACGCGATATCGGGGAGGACGACGCCGTCAATCTCCCACACGCCCTCGACGCCGACGGGCTCCGCGCCAAGGGCTTCATAAAAGCCGCGGGCCTTCGGGGAATCGCGCAAAACCCAAACGGCGGCGCTCGCACAGCCGGCGGACATCAGATGTTCCGCGAGCCGCTCCACCAGGCGCCTGCCCAATCCCCGGCGCTGGGTCCGCTGGAGCAGGTAGATCGACGCAATCTCGCCCTCGAAGCCAAGTGGAACGAGCTTTGAATTCGACAGGCGACTGCAGCGGGCGAACCCCACCGGCGTCACGCCCTCGCAGGCGACGAACACCGCCTGAGCGCCTTCGCTCGAGCCGATCCGCTCCCGCCAGCGCCGCGTCCAATCGTCAAGATCAATCGACGCCAGCGCCTCCGCGCGCATTACCCCAAGGTACGTCTCCCGCCAGGCCTTGGCGTGAATTTCGGCGATGGATCGGGCGTCCTCAATGCTTGCCCGGCGCAAGCGATACTCCGCCATTGGCCTCTCTCCGCCCGTAGCGTCGCATAGCGGCATGTCGCGGCGCAACGTCAGGTTTTGCCGCGCAGACGGCGCGTGATATGGCCTGCGCTCAGGGTCAAGCCGCCACATGATCGATCTCGCCGTAAAATTTGCGCCGCTGACGGCCGCAGACGACGCGCATATCGAAAAGCTCGACGAACGCGCGTTCGGTCCGGGCCGGTATGCGCGCACGGCCTATCGCTTGCGCGAAGGCGTCGAGCCCGACCGTTCGCTGTCCTTTGTCGCGCGGATTGGGACGCTGCTTGTCGGCGCCAATCGCATGACGCCGATCCTCGTCGGGTCGACGCCCGCGCTATTGCTTGGACCGCTGACGGTGGAGCCGGCGTTTCGTCAGCAGCGCGTCGGCGAGACGCTCGTTAAATATTCGCTGGACGCCGCGCGCGGGGCCGGGCATGGGCTTGTCCTGCTCGTCGGCGACGAGGACTATTATGCGCGGCTGGGATTCGCGCCTGTGCCGCGGGGCAAAATCACAATGCCCGGTCCCGTGGACCCGGAGCGCCTGCTCTATTGCGAACTCCGCCCCGGCGCCCTCGCTGAGGCGAGCGGCAGGATGCGGCGCGCATGACGTCGCGTGCGCAGACCATCATCGAGAAATATGACGCGCTCGTCGCGCAAGGCGCGCTGGAGCGCGACGCGTCGCAGCGCGCAGCGATCGAGAGGCTGCAAGCGCTCGCCGACGCTCTCGCAGGCCGCAGGCCGAAAAGCGCCAGTGTGACGCAAGCGCTCTTCGCGACCTTTCGCCCTCGAGCGCGGCCGGCGCGCGGCCTCTACCTCTGGGGATCGGTCGGGCGCGGCAAAACCTTTTTGATGAACCTGTTCTTCGGCGCGCTTCCTGTCGAAAAGAAGCGGCGCGCACATTTTCACGCCTTCATGGCGGATGTGCACGATCGGCTGCATCGGCTGCGTCAGAAGCCCCATAATAGCGACGCCGATCCGGTGAGCTGCGTGGCGCAGCAAATCGCGCAGGAAACCCGTGTGCTCTGCTTCGATGAGTTCGCCGTGCACGATATCGCCGACGCCTCAATCGTCGCACGGCTGTTTTCGTCGCTGATCGCGTCGGGCGTCGTCATCGTCGCGACGTCCAACGTCGAGCCTTCGCGGCTTTACGAAGGCGGCCGCAATCGTGATCTGTTCCTGCCCTTCATCGCCATGCTGCAGGAACGAATGGACATCCTGCGTCTCGACGCGCCGAATGATTATCGGCAGCGGCGCGAAGATCTCGGGCAGGTCTATTTCACGCCCGCCGACTCTTGCGCGAGATCGGCGATTGACGCGCTCTATGCGACGCTCGCAGGCGGCGCGGCGGAAACACCCGCGACAATTGAGGTCAAGCGACGCCGCATCGAGATTCCGCAGACGGCGGGCCGCATCGCGCGTCTGAGCTTCGCGGCGCTGTGCGGTCAACCGCTGTCGGCGGCGGATTATATGGCGATCGCTGAGAGGTTCGTCGCAGTGATCGTCGAAGACGTTCCAGCGATGGCGCCTGAACAGCGGAATGAAGCGCGCCGCTTCATCACGCTGATCGATGTCCTTTACGAGGCGCGCGTCCTGCTGATCGTTTCGGCTGCGGCGGAGCCTTCCGAACTCTACCGCACGGGCTTTGGCGCCGAGGCGCGTGAATTCGAGCGCGCGGCCTCTCGCCTGATGGAAATGCGGGGCAAAGATTACATCGACGCCCGCGCGGCGCTCATGGCTTCGACATGCAGTCCTTGATGTCGCTGGCCCGCTTCATCAACTCGAACCGATCGGCGCAATAGCGTTCGAGATCCGCCCGTTTCGCGGGATCGGTCGCCGCGGAGCGAATGCCAACCGCACCATCGAGCAGCTCTTTTTGCGCATCATGGACCTGAGAAGGCGGCAGTTGTCCCGAGCAGGCTTCATAGCGCTTGAGCAGCGCGTCGCACTGCGGGACGCCGGTCGGATCAACCGCGAAAGCCGGCGTGGCGGCAAGCAGGAAAACGAAAGCGAGACGATGCTTCACTGGCGCGGGATCCTCCGGTTATGACCCGCGCCATATAGCATTTTGATCGGCCGTGAGGCATCAAAAGACGAGAGCGGCGGGCCTTTCTTTGGACCCGCCGCCCCGAAGTCTCCAGCGCCTTCGTGTCTCGCGGACGCCGGAGCGTTCCTTGCGCCTTGGCTACAGCCCCGCCAGATAGCGCGTGGGATCGACGGGCGTCGAACCCTTGCGCAGTTCGAAGTGAAGCTGCGGCGAGCCGACATTGCCCGACTGGCCGGATTTGGCGATCGTCTGACCGCGCTTGACCTGATCGCCGCGCTTGACGTCGAGTTCGCCATTGTGGGCGTAGGCCGAAACGAAGCCGTTGGGATGCCGAATGAGCACGAGATTGCCGTAGCCCTTGAGCTCACTGCCGGCGTAGGCCACGACGCCGCCTTCCGCCGCCTTGACCTGAGTCCCTTCGGGCACGGAGATGTTGATACCGTCGTTGCCGCCCGATGCGAAGCCCTGAATGATGCGGCCGCGCGCAGGCCAGCGGAACTCGGGCCGACCCTCGTCGGAAGCCACCGCTTTCGCGTCAGTCGCTGACGGAATGGAGGCGGTCGCGGTCGTATCGACCTTGCGGGCGCTCGCCGTTTCCGCCGGCGTTTCAGCGACAACGGGCTTGCTCCGCGCGTCGGCGATTTTGGGCTCAGCTTCGGACGACTCGGGAGAGGACGGCCCACGGGCGATCCGCTCGGTTTTGACCGGACGCGCCGGCGTTGCGGCGGCGATGCGCGCCTCCGCTTTGACAAGCGTCTTCTCGGGCGCGGCCTTGGCGACGGCCTTCGTCTTCTCAGCCGGTTTGGCGTTCGCCGGTTCTACTTCGGTCTTGCGCACCGGCTTCGCCTGCTCAGCCGGCTTGGCGGCGGCCAATGGCTTCGACAGGGGCGCGGGCTTCGCGGCGATCGACTTGGTCGCGGCTGGAACGGCGACTGCCGCTTTGGCCGGACCGGCGGGCGAGCGCGCCGCCACGACGGGAGCGCCGCCGGCGCGATAGACGGGAATCACCAGACGAGAACCTGGCTGAACCTGGGACGCGATGTTGAAGCCGTTAGCGCGCAGCAGAGCGTCGGTGGGCACGCCGTAGCGGGTGGCGAGCAACGCTGCGGTCTCGCCCTGGGCGACAACGATCGGCGTGCCGCCTTCCGCGCTCCAGTGGCCGCTGGCGCCGGCGGTCGCAACGCGAGTCGGCGACGGCTGCGCCGCTGGCGCAGAGGTCCGCGCGGTCGAAGCGCTTCCGCTCGGAGCGGACGCGCTGGCCCCGGGGGCCGGCAGCGGCCGAGATTCTACCGCCGACGACGGCGCCCTCGGCGCAGGCGCGTCAGCGATGGCGCCAACCGGCGCCGGGTCGACGCCGAGCGAGGCGGTTTTGGCCGAGCCTGAAAAGGGGTCGGTGAAGGGATCGCCTCCGAAACGGGAGGCGTCGGAGCAGCCGGCGACAAGGGCGGCGACGCCAACGGCCGCCAGGAACCGCACTGCGGCGCGGGAATAAGCAATATGATGCTTGGTAACCATGACGCGACCCACCCGAACGCAACATTGAACGGCTTTATGGGTAACAGCGCGGCGGTTAAGGAGGCGTTTAAGATGAACGCAAAGCGCGCGCGGCCGTGAAAATTATCAGCATTCGGTCACGATGTTTTAGAGCGCCTGCGCCACTCCTGCGATGGCCGGCCCCAGGCGACACGGGCCAAGATCGGTCTCCCGCAGCTCGCCGTCCTCATTGCGATCAAGCTTAATCAATCGTTCCTTCGCCCGCGCGCCGGCCTGTGCGTGCTCTCTGCGGGCGAAAAGCAGCGCGCCGCCCGGCGTGAGCATTTGGATGAGCGCTGCAGGCGCGGCGCCGACCGAGACCTGGACGATGATTCGATCGAATCGTCCAAGTTCGCGAGGCGGATCAAGGCCGTCGGCGAAAATCGCCTTGGCGTTTGCCGCGCCGTGGGCCGTCAAGCGGCGCGAGGCTTCAATGGCGAGCGTCTCGAACCGCTCCAGACTTATGACCTCGTTCGCGAGCTGCGCAAGCGCCGCCGCGCCATAGCCCGACCCCGCGCCGACCTCCAGCACCCGATGGCCGCGGCCGATCTTGAGCGCCTCGAGCCGTCTGGCAAGTTCGACTGGACGCGACATGGTCTGCCCGCAGCCGATCGGCAACGAGAGATTGCGGTTCGCGAGATCGCGAAAGCGGTAGGGCGCAAACGCCTCCCGCGGGGTCGCCTCGATCGCGCGCAAGACCGAAAGATCGCGCAGCCCCGCCTGACGCAAGGTCAGCAGCAGCGCTGCGCGCTCCTCGAATTGTTGGCTGGCCTGGCGCGCGCCGGCCTCCTCGGTCATTCCTTGCCCTCAAACGCCGCCGCGAGGCGCGTCACCGTCGGGTGATCGGTGAAATCCAGCTGCAGCGGGGTGATCGAGATTTTCTTTTGTTCGAGCGCCAGCAGGTCGGTGCCCTGCCCCGGCTTGAAGTCGCCGCGCTGGAAAGTGATCCAGTGATAGGGATTGCCGCGGCCGTCCTTGCGATCCTCGATCCGCATGATGTCGCTGCTGCGCCGCCCCTGCATCGTGATCGCGACGCCCGCGACGTCCTGGGGCGCACAATGCGGAAAATTCACGTTCATCAAGACGTTCTTCGGGATGCCCGCCGCGAGCAGGCGGCGCACGACCTCAACGCCATGCGTCGCCGCGCATTCCCAGTGGATCGTCCGGCGGTCTGCAAAAAAATCATAGACCTGGGAAAGCGCGATCGACGGAATGCCCAGAATCGTGCCCTCCATCGCCCCGGCGATGGTGCCGGAATAGGAGACGTCCTCGGCGACATTCTGGCCGCAGTTGACGCCGGAAATGAGAAGATCGGGCGGATGATCGAGCATCAGCTTGCGCAGGCCCATGATGACGCAATCGGTCGGCGTTCCCTTGAGCGCGAAGTGGCGCGGCGAAATCTCCCGCAATCGCAGCGGATCGTTGAGCGAGAGCGAATGCGAAACGCCGGACTGCTCGAATTCCGGCGCGATGACGAAAATATCGTCGGTGAATTCGCGCGCGATCGCCTCCGCGATGGCAAGGCCGCGCGCGTGAATGCCGTCGTCATTGGTGATGAGAATGCGCATGTGTTTGGCGGTTTCGCTCGCGCTTCGGGCTATTCGAAGAAGCCCAAGTTTCTTTGGACGATTCGACGCCCAACGTCCACAATGACCCAAATTGCCCGCAGGGCGATCGGGTGAAGGGTTTCCTCATCCTGAGGAGGCCTCGAAGAGTCTCGAATGACGAGGAAACCCGCTTTCGTGTATTTTTCCTCACCCTCGTCCTTCGAGACGCCGCCTGCGATCTCGGGCTTGCCCGAGATCGACGTTAAATTCGCAAGTAGGGTAGACCCGACTTGCGGGCGGCTCCTCACGATGAGGGTGAGGAAAAACATTCTTCACCTGATCGCCCTCGAGTTGCAGCCTCATTCTCGGGGGGATTTTTGATGCGCTTACGACTGTCGTTCTTGCTTGCGGCGTCGCTCGCCGCGCCCGGCTGCGCCGACGCTTTTGAGGCCTATGTGGCGGCGGTGATGCCACTGCGCGTGAGCCCGAGTTCGGATGCGCGGCCGGTCACGACGATGGCGGCGAATATTCCCTTCAATGTCCTGGGCTGCGGCCGCTGGTGTCAGGTGCAATATGGCGGGACCATGGGTTATGTCCCGGCGCCGCTTGTCATCCCCGGCGCACCGCCGACCGCGCCCGGCTCTGGCCTACTGGGGTTTTTGGCCGTGCCCGTGGTGCTGCCCGTCGCGGCGCGTGACCTGCTCAGCGACGGCTATGCGCCGCGCGTCGATTACGGCTATGGCTGGACGCCGTTTTTCGGGACGTCGCCCGAGCCCTACTGCGAAGTCGCTGCGAGACCCGGGCGCTGCGTCCACCGACGGCGTTCAGCTCGGGATGCGCGTGAGCCCGCCCATGTAAGGCCGAAGAACGCTCGGAACGTCGACTGAGCCGTCGGCCTGCTGGTAATTCTCCAGCACGGCGACCATGGCGCGGCCGACCGCGACGCCGGAGCCGTTCAGCGTATGGACGAAGCGTGGCCCTTTGCTCTCGCTCGGGCGATAGCGGGCGTTCATGCGCCGCGCCTGGAAGTCGCCGCAGACCGAGCAGGAGGAAATTTCACGATATCTGCCCTGCCCCGGCAGCCAGACTTCGAGGTCGTATGTCTTCTGTGAAGCGAAGCCCATGTCGCCGGTGCAGAGCACGACCTTGCGATAGGGCAGTTCGAGAAGCTGCAACACCTTCTCGGCGCACCCCGTCATGCGCTCATGTTCGTCGAGCGATTGCTCCGGCGTTGTGATCGACACGAGTTCGACCTTGTAGAACTGATGCTGGCGGATCATGCCGCGCGTGTCCTTGCCGGCGGCGCCCGCTTCGGCGCGGAAGCAATAGGTGCCGGCGGTCATGCGCATCGGCAATTGCGCTTCGTCGAGGATCGACTCGCGCACGAGATTGGTGAGCGGCACTTCGGCCGTGGGGATGAGCCAGTATTCAGACGTAGGCACAACCTCTTGGGTGGTGGAGTCTGGCGGCGCAACGATCTGTCGGCCCGACGTCACTGAAAACTGATCGTCCCTAAACTTTGGCAATTGCGCCGTGCCGAACATCGCGTCATCGCGCACGAGAAGCGGCGGGCTCACCTCCATATAGCCATGCTCGTTCGTGTGCAGATCGAGCATGAATTGCGCGAGCGCGCGCTCCAAGCGCGCAAGACCGCCCTTGTTGACGACGAAACGCGCGCCGGAAATTTTCGCCGCCGTTTCGAAATCCATCAGCCCGAGGCCTTCGCCGATTTCGAAATGCTCTTTCGGCGTGAAGTCGAATGCACGCGGCTCGCCCCAGCGCGCGACTTCGACATTGTCATTCTCGTCGGCGCCATCGGGCACTTCATCGAGCGGCGTGTTGGGAATGGCGGCGAGCGCAGCGTCGAGTTCGGCGATCGCATAGCGCTCGGCTTCTTCGAGCGCCGGCCAGTTTTCTTTGATCCGCGCGACTTCAGCCTTGAGCGTTTCGGCTTTGGCGCTGTCGCCCGCCTTCATCGCCGCCCCGATCTCTTTCGAAGCCGCATTGCGCCGCTCCTGCGCGCGCTGCAATTCGCCGATCGCCGCGCGCCGCGCATCGTCAAAGGCGAGCAGCTGCGTCGACAGGGGCTCCAGCCCGCGCCGCGCGCGGCCAGAATCGAAAATTTCAGCGTTCTCGCGAATCCATTTGATGTCGTACATGTCGGCCTGCTGGCGCTGGGGAGTAACGGGCGAACCGTTGCAAACGCGTCATGCCCGGCCTTGTGCCGGGCATCCACGCAACGCCGCTACGACAGCATTTCAAAGCGAGCCGCAACGTCTCGGCGTGGATGGCCGGGACAAGCCCGGCCATGACG
>JALHNR010000161.1:0-8128 GCA_022843525.1 Methylocystis sp.
TTCGCGGCCTGTGCGAGTTCCGCGACCGCCGCTTCGCCCTCCGACGTAAACCGTGCCTCATCGGTATAAAAACGGACCGGCAGCGGCACGCTCAGCACTTCGACTTCGCGCAGCAATCCGGGGCCGTATATCCCGTCGATCTTGCCGTCGAGTTCGCGCAAAGATTGCCGCCATTGGCTTTCCGGCACCTGCTCGTTCGACCCAGATTTGGCCGCGCCCGCCTTGGTGAGCAAAGTTTGCTTCTCGGATTCGGTAGCCTTCGTTGCTGGACGCGACGTCATGAATGACAACGCCTTTTCATACCAGGCAAAGGCCTTAGCGCGGTCGCCCAATCGGAAGTAAACGTCTCCGAGCGCCGCCGCGGTGCGCCAAGCGCCGGCGAAGAGCACGGCGTCCTCCGCCGCGGCGAGGGCGTGCTGGCGCTCCGATGCCGAGGTCGTGAGTTCGCTTGCCACGACGAGAAGGAACTCGACGTATTTGGCTTGGAACTCCTTGGCACGCTCGCCACATAGAATGTCGTTCGCGATATCGTTTTTTGCGCGTTGGGCGGCGTTAATGGACTTCGAGGCGACCGCTTGCTCGAACTTCGTAACCAAGTGCGGGCAGTTGGCCGCCGCACCGGCGACATCGGTCGGGCTCAGGATGAAAGCGAGGGCTCCAGGCAGGAAATATTTCACAATCATTGCCATGAGATACGCCTCCGGTCCGTTTTTCGAAACGATACTTCTGTCGTTTGAGCCGGGTCTAGCGGCGGCAAACCGCCACGCGCAAGACTGCTCCAAGAGCGCTTGTGCGCAGCAACAGGCTATCGCCTTTGCGAGCTTCTGCCCAAGATCATCGTCCTGACAAAGCGTTACCGCAAGGGCGCGGCTGTCCCAGGCGCCGGCCGGGCTCCCATCCGATTGTCGGGAACGGAACCGGCGCCCCAATTGGCGAAAACCCCGCAATGTGAGATGAACAGCCAATCGAAGTCGAACAATTCGCGTCGGACGACAATGACTCGTTCAGAGACCGAGAAGGACTTTGCCGCGCTGGAATACATGCGCCGCGCCCGCATGACTTTCGGGACGCGCATTTGTGAAGCGAGCGCCACGATTGACCAGGACGTGCTGGAAGATCTGCGACTCGACAGCATGTACGAATTCGCCGAATTCTACTTCACCATGGATGCGATGGGATTCACCGGACCTGACGACATTTCGATCATCGCGAATATGCACGATCAGCGCATCGAGGACTTGCTCAAGAACGAGCGAGCGATGCGTCATCGCAAACTCCGCAAGGACCGTCTGCTCGACGCGATCTTCACCGCCGATGTTCGCCCTCGCCTAGAACAGTTCTGGCGCGACGCGCCTGGCTCCCTCGACCAATCTAATCTCGCCCGCTTCCTCTTGCCCCAAATGTCGGCGGAAACAACGCGCAAGCTGATCGTCGCCTCGACCAAGGCGGGGTTCCTCACGCGAACCAACACCATCTACGGACCCGTCGTAGTCGCCTCGACTGGCGTCATGGAAAAGATTTTCGGCGCCTGTTTGCGCGAGATGCGTCTCGCCATCGCCGCTCTATAGGAGGTCGCCATGCGTCTAGAAGCTCTGCTCGCCGCGCTTATCGTCTTCGCCGATCTTACAGGATCGGCCCGCGCCGATCTTTTGACTTCGCCGCCGAAATTTAACGCCGCCGAAAACCGGACAATCGGCCGCAATGAATTGTTGCGCGCGATCGTTGGCGCCGATCCCTGGCTAGTGCGTCGCATTCTCGATGTGATGGAGCAGATGCGCGACCCGGCGCGACGCGCGGAGGCGCCTTCGCCTTATGGCGTCGACGCGGCGCGCAACCCGGACTTAGTCGACTCCGCCCGCACGGCGGAGGGCTCGGTCGAATGGCTCGAACTGTTGAAACGCGCCCGCGCCGAGAAAGAGGCGCGTGAAAAGGAGCCCGCGGCGGCCAGCGGCCGCTCGGCCGAAGGCTCGGTCGAGCTCATTGAGATGATGAAGCGAGCCAAGGCGGCTAAGGACGCTGGCGCCATGAAGTGAGGAAGGGATCAGCGACGCAGCTCATTTTACGGCTCCTTCGCCCACGACGGAGAAGGGCCCCCAGAGCGCCGGATTTGCATTCTGCGGGTCGGAGGCGTCGTCGAGATAGGCGAGCATGGCCCGCCGCAGGGCCTCAGCGCGGCCGATCTTCGGATCGGCTTTCAGAGCCTCGAAAGTCGAGGTCGTCAGCCGCACGGCGGCGCGCGAATTGACCGCCCAAGGCGAGACGAGCAACGCCCGCGCGCCGGCGTAAAAGAAGGCGCGTGCGAGGCCCGAGAGCGCCTCCGCTCCTACCTTATCGCCAGCCGCCGTATTGCAGGCGGAAAGGACGACCCAATCGGCGTTGAGCTTCAATTGCGCGGCCTCGCTCGCAGTGAGAAGACCGCGATCGAAATCGCTCGGCTGTTTCGGCAGGGACAACAGAAGCGAAGGTTCGCCGAAGCCTTTGACCTCGCCGGCGACGAGGCCATGGGTCGCGAAATAAACGATGCGATAATCTCCTAACAGTGCGCGTTTGACAGTTGTCACGCTGGCGTCGGGCCCGAGATGGATGTCGCTTGCGGGAGCGCCGAGCTTGGCGGCCACGGTTTTCAATTCGTAGGCCGTCTCGGGCAGAGGCGGCGCCTTGCCGAGCTCGGCGAGGTCCGCCTCGAGCCCACGCCAATAGCTGCTGTAGCCGCGCCACCCTTCGGCCGTGACCTTCTGATCAGGGCTCGTCGCCACGCCCCTGTCCCTCGGTCCGGCCGAGCCGGGACCATTCGGATCGAACACGGGATCGCCGAAGCCGATCAGCGGCTTGCCGCCCAGGTTTCGATGCGCGAGGACGCGCAGGGCTTTCAGGCTCGCGACCGATGGCAGCACGCTGACCGCTTGCCGCCTGATCAGCCAAGCGGCGTCGCGGTAGCGCGAGGACTCGTCTCCCGCCACCGCGGCGCCCGTTGGCTTTTCGGTGACGAGGAGATGAAACGGCAGGCTCGTGAGCGGACCCGAGGCCGCGATCATGAGATGCTTTTTGTCCTTGAAGAGGCTCTCGACCGGCCCGAGCAAATCCGCATAGAATTCCTGCGCCAAGGCGAGATCGAAACCTTGCGCGGCGGGGCCGAGGCCGCGGCATGCGGTCGACTCGGGGCCGAGCCCACGGCAATCCATCGAATCCTTCGCTGACAGCGCCGGCGCGTCGCTGGAAAGTCCGCGGCGGAAGGCCGAGACCTTCACCGCGAGCGCCTGCGCGCCGATGGGAATCGTTTGCCAGTCGAAGGCGTCTTGGGTCAGCCCGAAGACATAGCTCTCCTTGTCGCCCGGCAGGATGAAGACGAGCGCTTCGTCGGCGCCGAGGAGTTTCTGCGTCTCCTCGACCGAAAGCGGCTTCGGCTTGGCGAGAGCCGCGTATTCGGGGAAGTCTTTCTCGAGCCGCGCCGCATTTGTGGAAAGTTTCGACTCGATCTCGGCGATCTCTTTGCGCAGCGCAGCAGTCGTCGCATCGTCGCGTTGGTTATCGGGTTTGGAGAGGGCGGCGACGAGCGCCTTGTCCTGCCCTCGCCACGCGGCGGCGAGGTCTTGATTTTCGCGCACGAGAGATGCGAGTGCGCTCTGCCCCGACGCGTAGCGCAAAGCCATTTGCGAGAGGGCGGCGCTCGCCGAGGATTGCACCGCCCATTGGCCGATTTCAAAAGCTTCGCGGCCGAGCTTTGGCGAGGGTTCGAGCCCCGCACGTGACGCCGCCGTCAGGTTGGCGACATGGGTCAGGAAATAATCCGTACGCAACTCGATCAGACCGCCGCCAGCGTTGGAGTTCTGGTTTTCCGCTTCGCCACCGAACGCATGCGCAATGACCGCAGCCGTCGCTCTGCGGGAGTAAGAGAGCGCGAAATCAGGCTTTCCCGCCAATCGATACATGATGGCGAGGTTGTTGAGACTTTGGGCTGCATGCGGGTGGCCAGTACCGAGCGCCTTTTCGTGGATGGCAAGCGCGCGTTGATGTAGCGCCGTCGCCTCGGCGTATTTGCCCTGCGATTGATACAGTATGGCGAGGTTGTTGAGGCTGATGGCCACGTCCGGATGGCTGGGGCCGAGGACCCTCTCCTTGATCGCGAGCGCGCGCTGATGGAGCTCCGCCGCCTCGGCGTATTTGCCTTGCGCGACATACACAGTGGCGAGGTTGTTGAGGGTTCCGGCTACGGCGGGATGGTTAGGGCCGAGCGCCTTCTCCCCAGTGGCGAGCGCGCGCTGATAGAGTTCCGCCGCCTCGGCGTATTTGCCTTGGGAGGCATGCACCATGGCGAGATTATTGAGGCTCCCGCTTACGTCCGAATGGCTCGAGCCGAGAGCCTTCTCGCGGATCGCCAGCGCGCGCTGGTGGAGGGCGGCCGCCTCGGCGTATTTGCCTTGCGACTGATACACAATGGCGAGACCGTTGAGGGTCTCAGCCACATAGGGATGGCTGGGGCCGAAGGCTTTTTCCCGGATGGAAAGCGCGCGCTGATAGAGTTCCGCCGCCTTACCATATTTGCCTTGCGTGTCATACAGCTCGGCGAGGCCCCGTAGGATGGGGGCTGCGTCAGGATGATCGGGGCCGAACGCTTTCTCATTGATGGCGAGCGCGCGCTGGTAAAGGTCCGCTGCCTCCGCATATTTGCCTTGCGCGGCATACATAAGGGCGAGGTTATGGAGAGTTGCGGCTACGGCGGGATGGTTAGGGCCGAGCGCTTTCTCGCGGATGGCAAGCACCCGCTGAAAGAGCGTCGTTGCTCGAGGCCAATTGACAGCCGAGACAGACGCGGCAAGGTCCGAGAGCGTCTGGGCGACATCAGGATGGTTGGGCCCGAGCGCTTTCTCCCGGATGGCAAGCGCGCGCTGAAAGAGTTCCGCCGCCTCGGCGTACTTTTCCAATGATCTATACACAGTGGCGAGGTTATGGAGGGTTAACGCCACGTCCGGATGGCTCCGGCCAACCGTTTTCTCATAGATCGCCAGCGCACGCCGATGGAGTTCCGCCGCCTCGGGGTATTTGCCTTGCCTTTGATACACGTTGGCCAAGTAGCTGAGAGCAACAGCATAATTGGTATGGTTGGCGCCGAACCGCGCCTTGATTACGGCTTCGAGTTTCCGCGCTTCGGCAAGCGCGGAACCATAATCGCCTGCGGCATAAAACTCTCTGAATCGCTTCTCGATCGCAGTGAAGTCGGTCCGCTGCGCCGCGGCGGGCGGAACGGCGAGACATGCGAGCGTCGCTATGAAGGCGAGGGCGAGAACTGTCTTCAAACAGCGGATCATATGCGCCCCCCAGACATATTGACGCCGACGGCCGGCGCCGGTGGCGGGACGATAGTCTGTCTCGCGAGGGAACGGAATGCCTTCGCCCCCCAAGCGGATGGGAAGGGCAGTCTCGCGAGCTTCCCGCTCGCGCGCGTCACTGCAAGCGCAACAACTCCTTGGCCTCCACGTAGCCCAGCTTCTTGCCATCGCGGGCGACGAGAACCCAGCCTTCCGCCGTCTCGACGAGCTGGACCTGTGTTCCCGCCGTCAGCTCGATGACCACGGGAGCGCTCGCTTTCGGCGCCTCGCGGACCCTCGCGGCTGTAATCACGACATGGGTTGGCTTCGCGGAAACGACCGGCGACGGCTCCGCCGAGGCGCCGGGTAGCACAACTGTCTTGCGAACGAGCGGAAAATTGCTGCCCACCATGTTCCTTTGCGGGACCTGACGCATTTTGAAAACGGAGTTGCTCAGTTCCGGCACCCTCTCGTCGAGATAGTCGGCGAGGGCGGACACCTCGATGAGGCCGTTGGCGTCGGCGCGCCCCTGCCCGAGCGCCTCCAGCGCGACATAAGTGAACACGCCATGGCCGCGATAGCCTTCGAGCGCCGGCTTATCGTCGGTGGACGCAGCAAGGACGGTGCGGCCCATGGCGCGCGTCATCTTTTCGAGCGCCGTGACGCGCTCCACGCCGCGCAAGGCGATGCGCTCGCCCGTCAAGGAGCCGCTCTCGCAGGTGTCATAGAGCAGAACGCTCTTTTTCGCTGGAATGCGCGCGAACCATTCCTGCCAGCGATCCTGACCGACGCCCTTGGCTGCGAAGGACTCTTCGCCCTGGTAGCGGAAATCGTAAGGCAGGAAGTAATAGCGCCCGTCGACCGTCTTGGCGTGGCCGGCGAGGAAAAACACGAACACGTCGCGCGGGCGAATTTGCTTGCCGAGGTCGCTGAAAACGCGATCGAGATTGGCGTTCGTCGCATCCGCGTCGAGCGCCATCGTCACATCGACCCGCTCGTAGAGACCCGCACCGGCCTGCCGCAATCCTTCTCCCATCGCCTTGGCGTCGGGCGCCGCGAAGTTCAGCCTCAAGCGGCTGTCCCAATAATCATTGACGCCGACAGCGAGCACAAAAAGACGCGGCGGCGCGGACGCTCTTTCGCCGGTCCATTTGACCGTGATCCGCGCAGGCTCTGAGGCGATCAACCCCTTGGCGTTATAGGCGATGATTTCGATTCGATTGTCGCCCGGCTCCAACGTCAACTGACGGCGCACGGAGAGCATCTTGGCGGACGAAGCCTCCGGACCGAGACCGCGTTGCTCGACGCCGAGCGTCACGCCATTGACGCGCCATTCCATCTTGCTGACGCCGCCGCCCTGATCGGTGATGGTTGCTTCGACGTTGATCTGTTCCTCCGGAACACTTGCGCCCGATTTGGGCGTAGTGATCGTGACGCGCGGCGCGCCGCCGCTCGCGATGACCTTCGCGAGATCGAGCCTGGCGCTAGCTTCCCGCACCTTGCCTTGTGGATCGCCCGCAAGCTTCTCGCGCACGAGGTCGGGGCGATAGAGCGCCTGATAGAATTGATCGATCGAATAGGCCTCGAGCCCGCGCACCACGCTGAGAAGCTCGGCGCCTTTTTCGGAGGCGTCAAAAAAGCCTTCGGGGGTCAAAGTCAGCCATGCCCCTCTCTGGTCCTTCATCAAAGTCGCGAGTAGTGCCCCAGTGTCTCTCTTCCAAACCTTGATCGTCCCATCCTCCCCTCCTGAAACGATTCGTTCGTCTCGCGAAAGGATGACTGAGCTAACGCCATCGGATCGGCTTTCGATTGTGCGCAGGAGCCGCCCTGTTTCGGCGTCCCATATTTTTATGCTGTCGTCGGTACTGCCTGAAACCAGAAACCGCCCATCCAGCGAGAAGGCTATCGAATTAACAACGTGGGAATGGTCGAACCTGTGCAATATCTGGCCGGTCGCGACTTCAAGCAATGTGGTCCATGTTTCCGTGGCATTTGCCAAAACCCGGCCATTTGGCGAAAATGCGATCGGCATAAAAGGGCTGACGAACTCGCCGCCGACCTCGCCGAGATCGAAACTGTGCTTGATGCTTGCGCCTTTCACATCCCACAGAGCGATCCTCGACGCCGTCGTAAAGCCTCCTTCAACGGTTGACGCCAGCGTGAGCCCGTCCGGCGTAAAGGCAAGGCTGGAATTTTGCGGTCGTTTCGACACTAAGGCGCCCAGTGGGCGTCCCGTAGTCAAGTTCCATAGCTTGATCGTATTGTCACGGCTGCCGGAAGCCAGAATCCCCCCGTCCGGCGAGAAAGAGAGTGCATCGACAGGTCTCGAATGCCCTTCGAGCGTGCGCAGGAGCCGCCCGGACATCGGATTCCAGAGCTCGATCGCATTGTTCGAACTGCTCGTGGCCAATACCTGCCCATCCGGCGAAAAGGCTACCGCGTAAATCAGATCTTGATCACCCTCCACTGGGGCAGGAAGATCAAGTGCTCTAAGCGGTCGACCTCTTCCGATATCCCAAATTTCGATCTTATGGCCGCCGCTGCTTGATGCCAGTGTCCATCCATCCGACGAAAGCGCTATGTGACCGACGAAGCTCAAGGATCGTTTTTCGAGAGTGTGTAACAGGCGGCCCGTAGCGGTATCCCAGTGCTTGATCGTGTCACCGCGATCCCCCGAAGCTAAAGTCCTCCCATCTGGCGAAAGCGCAACTGAAACGACAGCTTCTGAATGTCCTTCGATCGTGCGCAGAAGCTGCCCCGTTGTTGCGTCGCGAAGTTCAATCGTTTTTCCATTGTTAGTCGCGGTCAGCCCCCGACTGTTA
>JALHNR010000161.1:8138-9107 GCA_022843525.1 Methylocystis sp.
ACTGTTAACGGAAACACTGTTGCCTTTGGACGCAGCACAGATCTCCTCGAACGCATTCAACGAGTGACCCTTTTCACTGGTCCAAACTTTGATGGTACGGTCCGCATTTCCGAAAATGAGCGTACAACCATCCGGTGAAAAGTCGAACGTTGACGGTTCATTGTAGAATTTGAACTTACGGAGCATGCGGCCTGCCGCGACGTCCCATAACGTGATCGAATAGGCGCCAGAATATTCTTCGACCGTTCGAATTGCTTTCCCCGAAGCGAGTATTCGCCCATCAGGTGAAAAGACGAGACGATAAATTACGCCAGCATCACCAATCATTGGCACGATCTCGACCGGCAAGTCCGCGGCGGACGGAAGGACGCTGGGCGTTTGAGCCGCGGCTTTTTCCGACGAAGCGGCATGCGGGAAGGGTTCGAAGCTCTGAATGACGCGCTCAACCAGCGAGGCATATTCGGCCTTGCGCCGCCCGTCGAAACTGATGGAAAGCCCTCTTATCGTGCTGCCCTGTTGGTAGGCTGCGACGTAAAAGCTGCCGCCGTCGCGATCGCGCCCTTCGATAACGAACGACTCACCCCTCAAGTCCGAGCGTGAAATAACTCGCCCCGTTATGCTGCTGAGCTTGGCATGTATGGCCGCCAGTCGTTGGCCGCTTGGAAAGGCGAGAGTCGCGATGTTGATGCGCCTGTCGCTGGACGACCAACTCCGGCCCAACGGGATCGTTTTCTCTTGCGTCAGAATGTTGAGGGGCAAGGCAACTCTCACCCCGGTCGCGGCATCCTCCACAATACGGAATTCATCAGCGCCGCGTACGGGTGAGAACGAGAGAAGCATGAAACTCGTGACAATGGCCAAGGCGAGTGGAAGCAGCCTCCGCTGCTGGTGATGAATCGCGACGATCGAAACGCGATTTTGAATCCCTCTCACCGCGTTGCTCATGTCCTTGTCCCCAAATCACCGCAT
>JALHNR010000162.1 GCA_022843525.1 Methylocystis sp.
ATAGTCGCTTGACGATCAGCGATATATATTTCGGGAGCGTCGGCGCTGATACTGTATAACGTTCGCGCAGATGCGCAGGTCTAAGGGAGATGATTTAGCGAATGTCCGATTCCGCAGAGTTTTTTCCTGGCTTCGCTTCGCATTGGATCGATGCGCCGGCTGGAAAGATATTCGCCCGCGTCCACGGCGAGGGCCGGCCCGTGGTTCTGTTGCATGCGTTCGGCGAGACGCATGTCGCCTGGCGCAAAATTGCGCCGGCGCTCGCCAAACGCTTTACGGTCGTCGCCATGGATCTTCGCGGCTATGGCTGGTCGGCGGTTCCGGCGAGCGAGAAGGGCGAGAACTATAGCAAGCGGGAAATGGCGGCCGACGTCGTCGCGGTCATGGAGTCGCTCGGCCATGTGCGCTTCGCGCTCGTCGGTCACGACAGGGGCGCGCGCGTCGGCCAGCGGCTTGCGCTCGATCAGCCGGGCCGAGTGGATCGACTCGCGCTCGTCAATATCGCGCCGATCAACGATGAGTTCGGCGACGCGGATCTGCAGCGAGTCGGACGCGCGCGCTTCCTCGCGGCTGACGCGCCCAAGCCGGAAGAACTGATCGGGCTCGATCCGAACGGCTTTCTGGATGACGCGCTGATGAACGCAACCAAGGCGAAGTCGCTGGAGCCGTTCGGCGCGGACGCGCTCGCGGCCTATCGCCAGGCCTTCAACGATCCGGCGCGCATTCACGCCTTCTGCGAGGACTTCCGCGCCGGCGCCACCATCGATCGCGAGCATCTCGCGGCCGACAAGGCTGAGGGGAAAAAGCTCGCCATGCCAACGCTCATTGTCGCCGGCGAGGCGACCTTTCCCGCGAACGGCCCCTCGCTCGTCGCCGCGTGGCGCGAATGGGGCGACGACATCGCCGAGGCGCGAGTCGACTCCGGCCTTTATCCAATTGAGGAGGCGCCGGCGGAGACGCTTGCCGCCCTGGAGCAATTCCTGTGAGCCTCTATCGCGGCAAGACCGTCGCGCTCGCCCTTGGCGGCGGCGGCGCGCGCGGACTTGCGCATATCTGCGTGCTCGAAGCGCTCGATGAATTGGGCGTGCGGCCGGTGGCCATCGCCGGCGCCTCGATCGGCGCCATCGTCGGCGCCGCTTACGCTGCGGGCTTCTCGGGCGCGGCGCTGCGCGCCCACACTCAGGCCATTCTCAAGAACCGCATCGGACTCGCACGCCGGCTGCTTCATGCGCGGGCGCGGGGGCGAAAGCGGCTTCTTTCCCGCGTCGCCCATCCGCTGCTATTCGACGGCGAGCGCTTTCTTCACGCCTTCTGGCCCGAAGGCATGCCGGAACGCTTCGAAGATCTAAGCATTCCGCTGCAGGTCGTCGCGACTGATTTTCGCCGCCGCATCGAAGCGGTTTTCGCCACGGGACCATTGCGTCCCGCCGTGGCTGGGTCGATGGCTATTCCGGGCATCGTGCGCGCCGCCACGAGCGATCACGGCTATTTCGTCGATGGCGGATTGGTCAATCCCCTTCCTTATGACCATCTCTGGGGCCTTGCCGACATCGTCATCGCCGTCGACGTCTCCGGCAATTTCGGCGTCGAGACTGGCAAAGGGCCGCCGTCCGCCTTCGAGACGATGATCGTCGCGAGCCAGATCATGATGAACGCGATCAGCTCGCGGATGATCGCCGAGCGGCCGCCCGACGTGCTCATCCGACCGGAAGTGCATCAATATCTCGCGCTGGACCTCTTCAAGGCGTCGCGCATTTTCGCCGCCGGCGACGCCTGCCGCGACACGCTGCGCCAGGGACTGGCGCAGGCGGCGCTGCGGTTAGAAGCTCACCGCCGCGCCTGAAAGAATTCGCGAAGGAGCTGCGCCGCCTCGCTTTCGCGAATGCCGCCATAGGCTTCGGGCCGGTGATGGCAGGTCGGCTGCGCGAAAAACCGCGGCCCGTGCTCCACGGCGCCCCCCTTCGGATCGCTTGCCGCATAATAGAGCCGCCGAATGCGCGCGAAGGAAATGGCAGCCGCGCACATGGCGCAGGGCTCGAGCGTCACATAGAGATCGCAGTCGACGAGGCGCTCTGAGCCGAGTGCGACGCAGGCTTGGCGAATAACGAGCATCTCGGCGTGCGCCGTCGGATCGCGGTCGCGCAGCGTGCGGTTGCCTGCGGCGGCGATGATTTCGCCATTGCGCGCAAGCGCAGCGCCGACCGGGACTTCGCCCGCCGTCGCCGCAGCGCGCGCCTGTTCGAAGGCGGCGCTGAAAGGGTCCGTGCCATTCATTTGCATCTCTTCAGCGATCGCGCTTCAAAGCGCGCTTGGCGCCTGCTATCAGAACCCATGACCGAAAAGAACCGAAATACCCGCGCCGGCTCCCCCGGCGGCGATCGGCCCTTGCGCCGGCCCGCCAAGAAGACGCCGACCGCACATGCCGCGCGCGAAGACACGAGGCCAGCAAAGCCACGCTTCGACAAACCTCGCCTTGAAAAACCTCGCTTCGACAAGCCCGCCGGGCGCGACGCCGAAAGCGCGCGCGGCAAGCGTCCCGGTAAACCGCCTGCCAAGCCCCTCGCAAAGTCGCCTGCCAAGCAGCGCGTCGCTGCGCCCGCGCCCGCGCCCCGCGAAGGCGCCTTCGAAGGCGATCGCATCGCCAAGGTTATGGCCCGCGCCGGAGTCTGTTCCCGACGCGACGCTGAGCGCTGGATCGCCGAAGGCCGCGTCGCCGTCAACGGCCGCGTGCAAACAAGTCCCGCCTTCAATGTGAGCGACAGCGACAAGATCACGGTCGACGGGGCGCCGATGCAGGCGCGCGAGCGCACGCGACTCTTTCTGTTCCACAAGCCCGCCGGTTATGTCACCACCGCGCGCGACGAAGAAGGCCGCGCCACGGTGTTCTCCTACCTTGAGGAACATCATCCGGACCTGCCGCGGCTCGTCAGCGTCGGCCGGCTCGACATCAATACCGAAGGGCTGCTGCTGCTCACCAATGACGGCGGCCTCGCGCGCACGCTCGAGCTGCCCGCGACGGGTTGGACGCGGCGCTATCGCGTGCGGGCGCATGGCGCGATCGATCAGGCGCAGCTCGATTCATTGGGCGACGGCGTGACGATCGACGGCATCCACTATGCGCCGATCGAGGCGCGGCTCGAACGCGAACAAGGCGCCAATGTCTGGATCGCGATGAATCTCACCGAAGGCAAGAATCGCGAAATCAAGCGCGTCATGGCGCATCTCGGGCTCGACGTGACGCGGCTCATTCGCGTGTCATACGGGCCCTTCCAGCTTGGCGATCTCGCGGAAGGCGCCGTCGAAGAAGTGCGGTTGAAAACGCTGCGCGAACAATTGGGCAAGTCGCTCGCCGAACTTGCCGGCGTCGATTTCGCCGCGCCGCTGCGCGAGAAGGAGCCGGCGGAGCAGCAGGAGATTCGTGCGCGCGCCGAGAAGCGGCCGCGCAAACATGTCTCCACGCTACGCAAAGAGCAGGACGAGCGACGCGACGCCGGACCACGGGCGCGCGTGACACGCGGCGCGGTCGCCGATCGCAAGGGCCGCGCCGTCGCCGTCGAACGGGTGACTCCGACGCGGCGACGCGACGAGACGGCGGCGCCTTCGCGCAACGCCCGGCGCTTCGATGCGATGCGCGCCGATGCCGCGCCGCAGCAGCCGAAGGCGCGAACCGAACGCCCGTCGCGCGACAGCAAACCGCGCGGCGAGCGTTACCCGCGCGAAGACGGGCGCCGCCGCGACGAGCGGGCCGCGCCGGAACAGCGCCGCGCGCCGCGCTTCGATGATCAGCGCGGGGCGCGTCCGCCGACACGAGCGCCGCGCGAGCGGAGCGCCGAGGGGCGCGACGAACGCCCGCGCAGCACACAGCGATTCGAGAAGCGGCCGGACGACCGCGCGAGCGGTCAGAGGAATTATCGCGCGGCCAATCGCGATGACGCGCAGTTCGAAAAGCGTCCGCCGCGTCGCGACGGCGACGAGACCCGACGCGATACGCGCGGCGCCAGCGCGACGCGCCAGGAGCGACCGCGGACATTCGACAAGCGCCCGCCGCGCAGCGGCGAGCGCGACTTTTCGGCTGGCGAGCGCGCTCCCCGCGAGCGCAAATTCGATCAGCCCCGCTCGGGCGGTGACGCGCGGCCCTCGCGCAGCGGCGGACCGTCTCGGGGGCCGCACAAAGGTCCACGCAGCGGCCCGGGCAAAGGTCCCGCGGGCGGCCGAGGCGCGCCGCGCAAAGGACCGCCCAAGGGGCCCTTCAAGGGACCGCGCAAAGGGCCGCCGAAGGGACCCCGCAAGCCGCGCGGCGCATAGACCATGCGCATCGTCGGCGGCGCCCTGCGCGGTCGGGCGCTTTCAGGACCACGTTCGCAGGCCATTCGACCAACGTCCGAACGGCTGCGCGAATCGGTTTTTGACATTCTCGCGCATCGCTTCGGCGATCCGGTTGCGGGCGCAAACGTCGTCGATCTCTTCGCCGGCGCCGGCGCGCTCGGACTCGAGGCCGTGTCGCGCGGCGCAGCGCGGGCGCTTTTCGTCGATGACGGCGCGGAGGCGCGCGCGCTGCTGGGCGCCAAAATTTAAGCGTTGGGACTTGGCGGCGTCACGCGCGTCTTTCGCCGAGACGCCACCAAGCTCGGCGCCGCGCCGACGGGCGAAAGATTTTCGCTGGCCTTCCTCGATCCGCCTTATGGCAAGGATCTCGCGACCCCGGCGCTTTTCGCGCTTGTTGATGGCGACTGGCTTGCGCCGGGCGCCGTCGTCGTCGTTGAAGAAAGCGCCAAGGCGCAAATCGACCTGCCGCCGAATTTGCGGCGCGAAGACGAACGCCGCTATGGCGACACGCAATTCGTCTTCGCGCGCAATCTTGCGTGACCTGCGGCGGACGCCGCCGCAGCGCGCCCTACTCAAAGGCGACTTGGACTCTCGTCACCGCGCGATCGAAAAGGCCGGTCGGCAGATAGCACAGCGGATTGGTGGCGAGCGGCGCTTCCCTGCAGTGTTCGTGATCGCTTGTCCAAGCATAGCCTGACTGCGCCATGCACCCCACAATATATTTGCGGATCAGGTGATCTGGATCCAAGCGGCGATTTTCAGGATATGCGGACTCGCCGTCCAACTCGCAGGCCGACGTTTTAATCTGCTGCGCTTTGAAGAAAGACGAACTGGAGCCGATCAATCCGGCCTCAGCGCCAACGACCATGATCATTCCGCCGACGAAGGCCATGACCGCCGTCACCTTGCTGACTCTAAACTGTCCGTCGATCAATGAGAGCACGCTGCCCGTCGCCAAAGCGACGCCGACGAAAATCAACACGAGAATCATGACCCGTTCTCCGATGTCAGAGTAGCTTGATGGCGCCGTCGAATGAGAGACGGACATGCGTAGCGAAGGCCGCAGGCGGCGCCGGCGTATAGTCCCGATCCTTGCGACTTCATTCGACGCGTCTTGACGTCGACGGAAGGACGCAACGGGGCTCGATGGATTTGAGTGTGTGCGCCAAACGCCTAGCGGTCTGCGACTTAGTCACGAGCCTTTGAGCTTCGCTTCAAATCACAAGAGACGCCTTCAAAGCTTCTTCTTCAATTCATAGAGCGCGGCGAGCGCTTCGCGCGGCGTCATCTGGTCCGGATCGATTTCATGAAGCGCGTCGCGCAATGCGTCCTTTGACGCCGACGTCTCAGCGAGGCGTGCGAAGAGCGGCAGATCGTCGATCAAGGTCTCGACCGGCGCGCGACGGTCAGCCGCTTCCAACTCTGCGAGGATCGCATGCGCTCGCGCGACGACGCTCGCCGGCAGTCCTGCCAGCTGCGCGACATGCACGCCATAGGAGCGGTCGGCCGCGCCTTTGATCACCTCATGCAGAAACACCACGCCGCCGGCGTGATCGGTCACCTTCATCGTCAGATTGACGAGCCGCGGCAGCCGCTTCGCAAGCTGCGTCAATTCGTGGAAATGCGTGGCGAAGATCGCCCGCGAGCGATTCACTTCGTGCAGATGTTCGATCGTCGCCCAGGCGATCGAAAGTCCGTCGAATGTCGCCGTGCCACGACCGATTTCATCGAGAATGACGAGCGAACGCGGGCTCGCGCCGTTCAAGATCGCCGCGGTTTCGACCATCTCGACCATGAAGGTGGAGCGCCCGCGGGCGAGATCGTCAGAGGCGCCGACGCGCGAGAACAGCCTGTCGATAACGCCGATGCGGGCGGACTGCGCAGGAACGTAGGAGCCCGTCTGCGCCAGGAGCGCGATGAGCGCGTTCTGGCGCAGATAGGTCGACTTGCCGGCCATGTTCGGCCCGGTGACGACGGCGATTCGGCCGCCCTCCGTTCCGCAAAGATCACAGTCATTCGCGGCAAAAGCCTTGCCTTGCGACTGCAGCGACGCTTCGACGACGGGATGGCGCCCGCCGACAATCTCGAAATCGAGCGTGGCGTCGATCAGCGGGCGCGTCCAGCCGCGCTTCTCTGCGACTTCGGCGAGCGCGCCGTAGAGATCGAGCCGCGCGAACGCCTCGGCGAGGCGTCGCAAATCCTCGGCGCGCGCGCAGACGCCCGCGACCAGCGCGTCGAAGATCGCCAGTTCCCGCGCCAGCGCGCGATCGGCCGCCGAAGCGATCTTCGCTTCGAGCTCAACGAGTTCGCGCGTCGAGAAACGCATCGCATCGGCCATGGTCTGGCGATGCGTGAAGGTCGCGTCGAAAGGCGGCCGCAGCAGCTTTTCGCCGTTCGCAAGCGAGACTTCGAGAAAAAAGCCGAGAAAATTGTTGTGCTTGATCTTAAGCTTTGCATCGGTAATCTCGGCGTAGCGTCCCTGCAGCTCGGCGATCACCTTGCGGCTTGCGTCGCGTAGGCGTCTCGCGTCATCGAGTTCGGGGTCGCGGCCCTCGCGAATGAAATCGCCGTTGCGCTTGTCGAGCGGCAGGCTGTCTTTCAAAGCTGCGGTGATGTCGTCAGCGAGCGCGATGTCCGCTTCAGAAAAAATCTGAGCTTCCGCAAGGATCTCCGACGGGGGATCAAGGGGCGCGAAAAGCGTCGCGATGTCCTGCGCAGCGTCGAGCGCGACTCCGACGCTTGCGAGATCGCGCGGGCCGCCGCGCTCCAGCGAAAGGCGCGACAAGGCGCGAGAGAGATCCGGCGCGCGCGCGAGTTTCGCGCGGAGCATGCCGCGCAGATCCGGCTTTTCGAGAAAGAAGGCGACAGCGTCGAGGCGCCCTGCGATCAGTCGCGCGTCGGTCAAGGGCGCCGCGATCCGCTCGGCCAAGAGTCTCGCGCCGCCGGGCGTGACGGTGAGATCGACGACCGAAAGCAGCGAACCCTCGCGCGCGCCGGACAGCGTGCGCGTCAGTTCGAGATTGGCGCGCGTCGCCGCGTCGATTTCAAGCGCCGTCCGCGCGCGCAGGCTCGTTGGGCGCGACAGCGCCGGGCGTTGTCCCTTTTGCGTGCGCTCGACATAGAGGATCGCCGTCGCGGCGGCGGCGAGCTCACAATCGCTGAAGGCGCCAAAGCCCTCGAGCGTCGCGACGGCGTAGAACGCCATGAGGCGTCTTGCCGCGTCAGCGCCGTCGCCGATGTCGCGGCCGATCGGCGCGATGGGCGCGCCGGCGCCCTCGAAGAGCGTCGCAAGCGATGAGTCTCTGCACAGCGCGTCGACGGCGATGATTTCGCGCGGCTCCAGGCGCGCGATTTCGGCGCCAAGCGCATTTTCTTCGCGCTCACAGACCGTAAAGGCGCCCGTCGAAATGTCGACGCTCGCCAGACCGTATCGCCAGCGGCCGTCCTCCCCGCGCAAGCGGGCGATGGCTAAAAAGGCGTTATGCCTCGTGGGATCAAGCAGCGCGTCTTCGGTGATCGTGCCGGGCGTGACCAGCCGCACGACGTCGCGCCGCACCACCGATTTCGCGCCACGCTTCTTGGCTTCCGCCGGGTCTTCGGTCTGTTCGCAGACGGCGACGCGATGTCCGAGCGCAATAAGCTTTTGCAGATAATCATTGGCGCGCTCGACCGGCACGCCGCACATCGGAATGTCTTCGCCAAGATGCTTGCCACGCTTCGTCAGCATGATGCCGAGCGCGCGCGACGCCGTCTGCGCGTCTTCAAAAAACAGCTCGTAGAAATCGCCCATGCGATAGAAGAGCAGGCAATCGGCGTTCGCCGCCTTGATCTCGATATATTGCGCGATCATGGGGGTCACGCGCGTCTGCGCCTGGTCATTGAGATTTTGAGCAGGAACGGGCGCTGCGTGTTTCATGCCAGCCAGTGTAACGGCGTCGCGGCGCAAGCGCCACGCGCGGCATGCGCTTGCATGTGGACGACGCGTCCGCCCGGACCTAGATTCGGCTCTTGTTTGCCGGATTGGGATTGGGGACGTCGATGATCGCCGCCATCTATCGTCCTATCGCGATCGCCGCCGCCGCTTGGCTTTGTTCGGCCGCTTTCGCCGCGCAGCGCATCGCGCCGGAATCGCCAATCCCTTGGCAAGTCGACAAACACCCCTTTGCGGCGAAAAGGGCGAAGGAAGCGTTCAGCGGCTTTGCCTGCGGAACGAACGGCATGTGTGTGCTGGCCGTCGACGAGGGCCGCCAAGGCGCCTTCATGCGCATCAAGGGCGAGCGGCTCGTTTATGTCGGCGAGCCCTTCGCATTCAGCAGCGTGGAGAAGGAGCTCGACGCCGAAGCTGCGGCCGTCGACGGCGGCTATTTTTACGTGACCGGATCGCACGCCGCAAAGCGCGAAACATGCTGCGACAACTCTGACAGTCGACGAGTCTACCGGCTCACGGCGGATGAGAGCGGCCATGTCGGAACGATGGCGCACAGCGAGCGCTTATGGGACGCGATGCGCAACCTGCCCGAGCTTGCGCCCTATGCCGTTCCCGGCGACTGCCGCTGCGACAGGGCTCCGGGTCGCAACCGCATCGACATCGAGGGCATGGCGGCGGCGAATGGGCGACTGCTTTTCGCCTTGCGCGCGCCAAATGTGGAAGGGAACGCCTACATCGTCAGTGTCGACGCAAGGGCTCTTTTCGAGGGGGGCGA
>JALHNR010000163.1 GCA_022843525.1 Methylocystis sp.
GTCCCAGGAGAGCCGCGGCCGAGTCGAAGAGGCGACCCATGCTGCTCGTCACGGGCGGCGCATATCCTTGCGCGATAAGGCGCGCCATCTCCAGCGCGCGCGGCTCATGCGCGAAGAGTCGCGCCGCCGCGTCGAGACGCCCGAGTTTCGCGAGCGCGCCGACCCCCATCCGCCAGGGCTCGCGCGCGGCGCGGTCGCCGCCCGGCGCTGGCAACGGCGCGAGTCCACCCAGTCGTCGCCATGACGCGCCGTCGAGGCGCATCAATTCGCCGCCCCAGGATTGCCCGCCGTCGCCAAGCCCATGTCCGTCGAGCGCGAGACCGAGCACGGGCGCCTCGACGCGATGCTCCGCGAGAACGGCAGCGAGATGCGCCGCGTGATGCTGCGCGCGCACGAGCGGCAATCCCAACTCTTCGGCCCAGCGCGTCGAATGATAATCGGGATGGAGATCGCAGGCGACAAGCTGCGGCGTCACGTCGAGAAGCTCAATGAGCCGCTGCGCCGTCTCGCGATAGAAACGCCCCGTCGCGGCGTTCGAGAGATCGCCGATATGTTGCGAGACATAAGCCTCTCGGCCGCGCGTCACCGTGATCGTCGCCTTAAGATGCGCGCCAGCGGCGACGACGCAGGGACCGTCGGCGCTAAGCTCGATGGGCTCGGGCACGAATCCGCGCGCGCGGCGCAAAAAGGTCGGCGCGCCGGCGACGACGCTCATGACCGAATCGTCGACGCGCGTCACAATCTCGCGATCATGCGTCACGATCAGATCGGCGATGGCGGCGAGGCGCTCCTGCGCCTCCTCATTGTCCTTCACCAGCGGATCGCCGCCGAGATTGGCGCTTGTCGCGACAAGAACCAGCTCTTGCGGCGCGTCGCGCCATGAGCGCGCCACGGGCGCGCCCGCCGCCGCGTGAAAGATGAGATGATGGAGCGGCGTATAGGGCAGCATGACGCCGATGCGATTCACGCGCGGCGCGACGGCGTCGGCGAGGACGCCTCTACTTTGCGTCAGCACGATGGGCCGGGCCACATCCTGGAGCAAAGCGAGTTCCTGTTCGGTCGCGCGCGCGATCGTCGCGACGGAGGAGACATTGGCCGCCATGACCGCGAAGGGTTTCGCGTCGCGCGCCTTGCGACGGCGCAGTTCCTCTACGGCCACGCCATGGCGCGCATCGCACATCAAGTGGAAGCCTCCCAAGCCCTTCGTCGCGACGATCCTGCCGGCCCGCAGCGCCGCCACGATCTCCGCCGGCGAAGACGAGAGCTTTGGTCCGCAGGCCGGACAGCAGAGGGGCTCGGCGTGAAAGCGCCGGTTTCCCGGATCGCGGTAATCGCGCGCGCAATCGAAACACATGGCGAAGGGTGCCATGGAGGTCCGCGCGCGATCATAGGGCAGCCGCCGCGTCAGCGTGTAGCGCGGCCCGCAATGCGTGCAGGTGACGAAGGGATAGAGATAAAGGCGACTCGTCGGATCGAAGAGGTCGTCGAGACAGTCTTCGCAAACGGCCGCATCGGGAACGATGCGCGTCTCGCTCCGGCCATCGACCGAGTCGAGAATGACAAAGCTCGAAGTTTCGCGCGGCGCGACTTCTTCGACATCAATGGCGTCGACGCGGGCGAGCGGCGGCGGACGGCAGGACAGCGAGTCGAGGAAAGCGTCGAGACGCTCGCCCTGAACTTCGAGCAGGACGCCAGCCGCATCATTCTTAACGAAGCCGTCGAGCCGCAAGCGCGTCGCAAGATCATAGACGAATGGCCGGAAGCCGACGCCCTGCACGGCGCCGCGCACGCGCACCCGCAGGCGCTGCGTGGCGACTCGCACGGCGTCCGCTTGAGCCATGCGCCTTACTCCGCGACCGCCATGCGCGCGGCGCGCGCTTCGATCCAGGCGTAGAAGGCCTGCATGCCTTCGCCGCTTCGCGCCGAAACGACAAGCGTCTGCAGATCGGGATTGATCGTGAGCGCCGCCGCGATACAAGCGCCGACATCGAAATCGAGATGCGGCAGAAGATCGGCCTTGTTGAGCAGCATCAGATCGGCGGCGGCGAACATATCGGGATATTTGAGCGGCTTGTCCTCGCCTTCCGTCACCGACAGCACGACGACCTTATGCGCTTCGCCAAGGTCGAAAGCCGACGGGCAGACGAGATTTCCGACATTCTCGATGAAGAGCAGCGCGTTCCTTTCCGGCGCGAGCGTATCGATCGCATGTCCAACCATATGCGCGTCGAGGTGGCAGCCCTTGCCGGTGTTGATCTGCAAGGCGCGCGCGCCGGTCGCGCGAATGCGCTCCGCGTCGTTCGAGGTCTGCTGGTCGCCTTCAATCACGACGACCTTGCGTCGCGCCCTCAAATCCTCGATCGCGCGCACGAGAAGACTGGTTTTTCCCGAACCGGGGCTGGAAACGAAATTCAGCGCGAAATTGCCGTTCGCCGCGAGACGATGACGGTTTTCGCGCGCATAGGCGTCGTTCTTCGACAGAATGTCGCGCTCGATCTTGACGATGCGCTCCTGGCTGAGGCCGGGCGCATGCACGCCGGCCAGTCCCGCACCGTAATCGATCGAGTCGTCGCCATGACTCGCCCCGCCATGGTCATGACGATGATCGTGGTCGTGGTCATGACCGTGATCATGCAAATGGTGATGATGACGGCCATCGCCGGCGTGATCATGCGCCTGAGCATTGCGCTTTTGGGCCTTGTCCTTGTCTTCGATGACGCTCGTCCCGCAACCGCAGACAGTGCACATCAGGCGACCTCCAGTTCGATGAGGCGAAAATCGTCGCCGCGCGTCATTTGAACGCGATGGCGTCCGCATTCGGGGCAAGCTCCGAAGCGCTCGGTCAACGCGACTTCCTTGCCGCAGTCGAGACACCAGCCGGCGCCCGGAATATCCGCCAAATCCAGGGTGGCGCCCTCGCACATCGAGCCGCGAACCACAGCCTCAAAGCAAAAGCGCAGGGCGTGCGGATCGATGTGGCTCAGCGCGCCGACAGCGACGCGCAGGACGGCGACGCGCCGCGCGTCGGCCTTGCGCGCTTCCTCTTCGGCGAGATCGACGAGCGCTTCCATCAGCGACATTTCATGCATGTTGCGCCTCGTGAAGTCTGATGTCGCAGGATGCGCAGGGATCAAACAATGCCGCAAGCGTCGCGACGAACCGCCGGGGCTCGGCGACGTCGAGCTTAGTCGCCGCAAGCGCTTGGGCGAATGGCCCTGCGGGATGGAAGTTCCATTCCGTCGGCGCAAGAATGTCATATGTCGTCACGTCGCCCGATGCGTCGATTTCGACGCGATGGAACAGAAATCCACGCGGCGAATCCACCATGGCGAAGCCCTCGCCGGGCCGGCTCGAACGCGCGACGACGAGATCTCCCTCGCCTGCCAACAGCTCCCTGCTCGCCAACGCGTCCAGAGCCTGGGCGATGTCGTGCAAGCGCGCCTGAAGCCTTGCCGCGAGCAGTCCGACATTGCGTCGCAGGTAAGCGAAGTGACGCGCGAAGGGCCCGGTTTCGACGACGCGCCCCGGCAGATGCGGGCGGGCGAGAAAATCGGCGTTTCGCTCACATAGGGCGCGATGCACGGACTCTACGTCGTCAATCGCGAGAAAGTCGACGCCGCTTAACCAAGGCGCAATCTGCGCATATTGCAAGGCGTCTCGCCACAACTCAGCGAACCAAGCTGTAGGATTCTCGTTCGCTTCAAGCGGCGCGCCGACTTCGCTTGCCGCCTCCTTTAAAGCGGCGTGGAGAGAATTGTCGTTCCCTTCTCCAGCCGCGCGGGCGGCCTCAAGCGCCTTGCGCAAGCCCGGAAGATGCGCAACACGCCGGGGGTCGCTTTTCTCGCCGGGCCAATCCAGCAGGCTCGCGCGCAAATGTTCGGCAATCCGCTCGGCGTAGAGCATGCGTCTCCAACGCCAACGCAAGGCGTCAGGCGTGGATCGCGACTGCGCTGCTGCGACTGCCGCTTCGCTTGCGATGCGCTGCGAGGCGGCGCAGAGGGTGAAGACCGAGCCGATCAGACTCGGCGTGGCGCTCGCCGCCTTCCCATAGAGAATTCGAGTGGCGTCGACTTGTCGTCGCGGCGTGACCTTCGCCTCTTTCACCCTATCCTCAATGCGCGTCACCTCGACGCCAATGCTCGTCGACATCTCCGGTGACTCGCTCATGGCCCGTCGCTTGTGGCGCGACATGCGTTTCGTTGCGCTTCGCGCCCAAAATAAGCGAACGCCGATCCACCAACGCGGCTCTTTGCGCCGCCGCGACGGGCGCGTCCGCTAAAGCGGGATCGAACAATTGTTCGAGCGCGGCGAGAGCGACGGCGCGCGCCGCGGCATGATCGGCAAAATCGTCCATCGGAGAAAAGAGCGAGCAGCTGTCCACGCGGCCGAAGCCTTCGAGTCGTCCAACGACAAAGCCCACGCGCCCGGCCGTCAACGGCCAATAGGCCGTTTCGCCCGGAGCCTTCGGCGGGAGCTCCTCGGCGTCCGCTGCGCAGATCATAAGGTTCATGAACCAGGGCGTGAGAATGATGCCAACCGCGTGGCCCCTATAGGGCCGGAAGCCGATCGCTTCGGTCTCTAGCGCCGGATTGCAGATCGGCAGATCGCGCATCGCTTCATGGACGCGCCGGTAGTGATCGGCGAGCCGCGCGCCAGCGAGCGTCGCCGCCGCTTCGTGCGCGGGATCAACCATCGCGCTCATCGGCGAGCCTCATGAATTTCGCCTGCGGCGCGTCGCAATTGGGACAGCGCCAATCCGTGGGCAGCGCGCTGAAAGAGACGCCAGGCTGAATCTGCCAGACGTCGTCGCCAACGGCGGGATCATAGACATGCCAGCACACGCCGCATTCCATTTTGGTGCTGCCGTCTAAATCGCGAGGCGCATCGAAATTCTCGAAGCTCATTGGAAATAGGCCTCATGGATCTCGCGGAGCCGCTCGCTCGAATCACGAAAATCCTCGGTCGCCGCCAAGGCGACGACAGGCACGCCGCCAATTTCGAGCGTATCGAGAATGATCTCGTCCATGGCGTTGAAGTATTGCACCGACCAGACATGGCGCGTCGCCGTCGCATGAATGCGGCACTTGCCGTAGCCGCGCGACACGAGGCCGACAGGCCCCTCTCCGAGCGAAGCCTGCAGGAAGCCCATGTCTTCCGGCGCCATCGGAAACAGCATGAAATTGACGATGTGAGACTCGGCGCCCGGCGTGAAGGCCGCGACGCGCGCGCGAATTTCGGCGAGGAGCGGCATGACGTTCATGGCGCCTTCGGGCGCTTCGCCAAAGGAAACGTCGCGCGCATTGACGATCGCCGCGCGCTTAACGATCTCGGGAATGTCGCCGACCTCAAGATAATCGCCGACGAGCCGATCGTCGGCGTCGCTGAAGCGCACGCGCCAGAGGCCGGCCATGGTCGACTCCGCGATTTGCGCCGTAACGCCGTCTGGCAACGCGACGACGCCGCTCACCTCGCCCGCGCCGAGCGCCTGATCGAGAAGTGCGCGCTCCTCCGCGGTGCGATCAGTAATGTCGAAGAGACGGCCCTGCTCTTCCGACTTCTGAACAGCGAGCGCCCCCGCGAGTTCGAGGAGAAGGATTCCAACGCCGGCGCACTGACGAATGAGGTCTTCCGAATCTTTATTCGCAAGACTGCCGAGACGTAGACTGAGGCCGGCCGAAAAAGTGTCGTCAAGGCTGATCGGCATGACCGGCATCGCCTCGTCCGCGCCTTCGGGCGCCTCCCAAAATCCTGCTTTCACGGGTCAGGCTCCCGCTCTGAAAGAGATCTCGACCTGCGGCCTTTTCGGTCCGGCGAGCACAGGCGCGCAAGGGTCAAGAAAACCCTCGATCTTCGCGATGTAATCGGCCCAGTCCCAGATTTTCGGCATGACGCCGACCGCCTCGCGTCCTCGCATGACGACGAGACTTGGCGACACATAGGCGTGAAGCCGCGGACGCAGTCTTTCTTCGGCTTCGGGCGCGATCACGGCGCCGCGCAGGCGATCCGAAAAATGCGACAACAGTTCGGGCAGCACGACCGCGACATCGCCGGTCTCGGGACGATTCGCGCCATCGCCGGAAAGGAACAGCAGGGCCTGCGCGCGCTCCTTGGACACGCCATCGAGAAACGCTTCGAGGCTCAACTCATCCACAAGCGGCAGCTGCGCCCGTTCGATCAGGCGCCGCAGCAAAGGCGACATCGGCAACTCCTCCCAACTTTCTTTTTTGGAGAAATTGCAATGAAGGCGCCAAGGCCAACGCTAGGGCGGATTTATTTAGGACACGTTGAAATCAATGTGTTTTCAAAGAATTTGAATTCACCGGCCGCCGTTGGGATGGAATCTTCCTTTTCTTTTTGAAAAGAAAGTATCCAAGTGAACAAAGTTCGAATGGGTGGGTCGGTTAGATATCAGCCCGCCACCGGCGACCCATCGTCTTCAAGTCGAACCAAAACCACGAAGACGTCGATGAAGCGGGCCGGGTCGTCGGCGGTCGCTCACGTGCGACCTCTTGAACTAAACGGCGTCGAGGGCGCTGCAGCTCAATGCGGCCGTAATCGCGCAGCCCAACGCGGCCTTATTGAATGGCTTTTGCACGCTGGGCGCGCCTTGGAATGGCTGTTGAAAATTTGACTGTTGGTATCCGGTTGCGAAAATAAGCGGAATCCTACGGTCCCGTACGATCTCGGCGGCCGGAAAGCTTGCCACGCCATTGAGATTAACGTCCAAAATCGCGAGTCCATAGTCGGCTTCCGCCGCCAGTTGCAGCGCTTCTCCAATGCACCGCGCATGCGCTGCGATTTCATATCCGAGTTCGCTCAGCATTTCTTCCAGGAGGAGCGCGACCAGCCCTTCGTCCTCCACCAGCAATACTCGTATATTTCTGGCGGCGTCAGTCATCTCTCACTCGCAGACGGCGATAGGGGCGCTCATGGCGCAGGTAACGCCGTCGGGAGAAAAGTCGAGGGATATCGTCCCCTTCAAGTCGCTGGCGAGCGATTTCTCGAGCAGCTTCGAACCAAATCCGCGATCAACCGGCGTTTCGACGCGCGGTCCTCCTGTTTCCTTCCATATCAAGCGCAACCGGGGCGGACCGGTTTCGCCTTCGACGCTCCAGCAAACGTTTACCCGTCCCTCACTGCTCGATAGAGCGCCGTATTTGAGCGCATTGGTACAGAGTTCATGCAGTCCCATCGCGAGCGCTAAGGCCGCTTTGGGCTTGAGTTTCAGATCGGGACCTTCAACGCTGAATCGATCGGACGCTCCATGAAGCTCCGCGGCCTTGACCACGAGCTCTCTGAGATCCGCAGCCCTCCAACTGCCGCGCGTCAAAACGTCATGCGCCGCCGAAAGCGCACAGAGCCTGTTCTCGAAAGCCTCGACTTTCGCGTCTACGCTGGCGCCTCTAAACGTCTGCGACGCGAGCGACTGCACGACCGTAAGCGTGTTTTTCACCCTGTGATCGAGTTCATGGATCAGCAGTTCTTTGTGTTCTTCAGCCCTCTTCCGCTCTGAAATATCGACCGCCCAACAGCCCGCCGCCGTGATGTCGCCCGAAGCGTCTCGCACGGGGAAAAAGCCGGTCAACCAGTGCCGGCTGGCGGCGCTGGAGCCCTCCGAAAGCTCTATATTCCGCAAAGCGGTTCCCGTTGAGAAAACCTCGCCCAGAAGCATTTCGAGAGAACTGGCGCTGTTTGGAAATATTTCCTTGAACGTGCGGCCGATCTGGCCCTTCGCCGCCAGCGCGCTTATGCCCGCGAACTCGTCGTTGATGCGCGTGCAGCGGCCAGCCTTGTCGAAAAACGCCAGCCCAATCGGCGCGCTACAGAGCAGCGCCTCCAACTCGAGAGTTCGAGCGAGGAGGCGTTCATTCGCGACGCGTAGCTGATCCTCAGCGCTTTTCGCGCGCAGCAAGGCCCTGACCGTGGCGACGAGCACCGGCGCTTCGGCGGGCTCCACCAAATATGCATCGGCGCCCGCATCGAGCGCCGACACCCTATGGTCTGCGCCGACGAAAGTCGCCGAGGTCTGCAGCACCATGATGTCGGGCCGCGTTCGCTTGATCTCTCGACACACCTCCGTGCCGAGGATGTCCGGAAGCATCGTATCAAGAACGACAAGGTCGGTCGGGCGCGAGGCGACGAAGGCGAGCGTCTCCTCGCCCCCGCTCGTCTCATTGACCGACCATCCCGCTTTTTGCAGCGCCCGCACCTTGGCGTAGCGCGCCTCGGCGATGTCGTCGACGACCAGCAGACAGGCGTTTTCGACCTTCATGGCTGAACTCCCCCGCCCAGCGCCTCAGCCACGACGGGAGCGAGCGCCTCCTTCGACAGCCCGCTTTTTGCGACGACTTGCTTGGCGCCGCCGAGACGCTCCAGGTCGTGCTCGTTCAGAGCTGTCGCCGTGACAACCACAATCGGAACCTGCGCTGTCCTTGGATTATCGATCAGCTGGTCGAGCACGTCGAAACCGCTGATGCCGGGAAGTTTGAGGTCGAGCAACACCAGATCCGGGAGGTGTTCGGCGGCGCTCGCCAGACCCGCTTCGCCGGTCGCGGCTTCGCTGAGAACGTAGGGCTCGTCCGCGAGACATCGACGGATGATGTAGCGCGAGGCCTCGTCATCGTCGATCAGAAGGACGCGCTTCGCTTCTGTCTTGTCGACCAATTCATGCAGCTTGGCGAGGAGCCAGGCGCGTTCGATGGGCTTTACTCCATAGCCGTCAGCGCCGAGCCGCGCTGCTTTCGCGCGGTCCTCAATGGTCGAGACGACAATAACCGGGATTCCCTGCGACTCCGGCGCGCTCTTGAGATCAGCCAGCAGCGCCCAAGTGTCTGCGCCTTCCAGTAGGAGATCGAGAATAATCGCTCGGGGCTTGACCTCACGGACTCTTCGGCGCGCCTCCTTCAAGTTTCGCGCGCCGATCAGCCTGTAAGGAGAGTGACGCAGGGTGGCCT
>JALHNR010000164.1 GCA_022843525.1 Methylocystis sp.
ATCACGAAGCAGGAGAAGGCATGATGACGAAAGTAGAGGTCACGGCAAAAACATCCTCCCTCTTGCCCACCTCAGCGAGATCCATCAGGGGATGACGAACGTCCCTGATCCGGTGGAGGAGCGGGAGGAGTCCGCCGCTCGACTCGGTATTTGTTGTGCAAACCGGCGAGCGTGCGATTTACGTAAGTGTGGAACTGCGTCGCTTTCTCGATCGGCACGGTGAAAACGGCGATCCCGAAACCTATCGCTGCGGCGACCAAAGCCGTGACGACGACAGAAACGAACCTGTGAACCATCGTCCGAAAGATTCCGCGACGGCGAGCTGGATGCACTTCGAAACGACTTTTGTATCCTTGACTGTCTCTTGCAGTCTCGGGCGCGTTTCGTTCAAACACTTGCTCGTGGGCGTGTAAGATCGCTCCCGCCTCTCTCGGTTCAACCTCCGCCTGAACAAATTGCGGTTGTTCGACCTCCTGCCCGTGTGCCTGACTCTGATCAGGAGCTGTGTCAGTCGAGGTCCCCAAAACGACCTGTTGCTGCTCTTCCTCTCGCTGGGCGCGCGCCGCGGCCTCGACGCGTTCAGATCGCCGGCGCTCTTCTTCTCTTTGTTCCATGGCGGCGAGTCTTTGCTCCAAAGCGGCAAACCGCTTTTGCAGAGCAGCGATCGTCCACTCGCTGCGCAACATTTCGTTGTCCCGCGGCGGCGCCTCGGCTGGCGCGAACGAGGCCGTATGGGTCTGCTCTGCTACGCGTCGATTTTCTTCTCCAAGACGCTCTTCCTCCCTTTGTTTGAACGCGACGAGGGTCCAGTCGCTGAGAAGGGTCTTGCTCATCTTTCACTCCACTCTTTCGATGTTCGCATCAGACGCCTCGCGCGGCATTGTCAGTCTCGAAAAATCTCGTAGAAGCTTTCAGTGTGTCTCAGCGGTTCAAAAGCTAGGCTGAGACGATGCTTGACGTTTGTAAAGATCGGCGCGCGGAGCCGGGCATGTGACTTCCTTCCCTGAAAATTAGGTCCTCACATAGGCAGAGCATCAAAATGTCGATCTTGCTTCAGCCCGTGCGTCTCGGCGAGATGGAATTGCCGAACCGCATCATCTTGGCGCCTCTCACCCGCTGCCGCGCCAGCGAAGGGCGCGTCCCCAACGCGCTCATGAGGGACTATTATGTGCAGCGCGCTTCCGCGGGCCTCATCCTCACCGAAGCGACATCGATCATGCCGATGGGCGTCGGCTATCCCGACACGCCGGGGATTTGGTCGGAGGCGCAGACCGACGGATGGAGACGGATCACGGAGGCGGTGCACGATGCTGGCGGAAGGATCATGCTGCAGCTCTGGCATGTCGGCCGCGTCTCGCATCCCATCTACCTCAACGGCGTGCTTCCTGTCGGGCCGAGCGCGATCGCGCCGGCCGGGCATGTGAGCCTGTTGCGCCCCTACCAGCCCTATCCGATACCCCGCGCCCTGGCGCTTTCCGAGATCGCGGAAATCGTCGAGGCCTATCGGCGCGGCGCTGAAAACGCCAAAGCGGCCGGCTTCGACGGCGTGGAGTTGCACGGCGCCAATGGCTATCTGCTCGACCAGTTTCTCCAGGACAGCGCGAACAGGCGAACGGATCGCTATGGCGGCTCGGTCGAAAACCGCGCGCGCCTCATGCTTGAAGCGACCGACGCCGCTATCGCCGTCTGGGGGCCAGGCCGCGTCGGCATGCATCTGGCGCCGCGCGGCGATTCCCACTCGATGGGCGATTCCGACCCCTCGGCGACGTTCGGATATGTCGCGCGTGAACTCGGCAAGCGCGGCATCGCCTTCATCTGCGGCCGCGAACATGCGGGACCCGACGCGCTCGGGCGCTTTCTCAAGCAGGAATTCGGCGGCGCCTATATCGTCAATGAGGGCTATGCCGCAGAGACAGCTGAAGCCGCGATCGCCGCGGGCGACGCCGACGCGGTGGCGTTCGGCAAGCTCTACATCGCCAACCCGGACCTGCCCGAGCGTCTTCGCAGACACGCGGCGTTGAATGAACCCCAACCGGCGACCTTCTATACGAAGGGTCCCGAGGGTTACACGGACTATCCGGCCATGAGCGCTTCCCGATCACATCGAACCATGTGATCGATACGGAATCGCTCAAAATCAAAATGGCGCAGCAGGTTCTCATCGAAAAAGTCTGTCAACTTTTTCGTAAACCTGCTCTGGCGGCATGAGCGGCGTTCGCCCGCCCGCGGGATTTCCGTCGCGAGCGCGCGCCAGACGGACAGCAGTCTGACGGGCGAGATCATCAGGGGCGCCGCCGAAATCCCATCCGCAGCCGGCTGGCCGGAACGGCTTTAGCCGGGGAGGCTCACCGGCGCGCAACTTTGGCGGGAAGAACCACGACTCGGGTTCCGGGGGCCGTTTTTTGGTAGAGATCCATCGCGTCCTGATTGATCATCCTGATGCAGCCAGACGATTGGCTCTTCCCGATCGTCCACGGCTCATTCGTGCCATGGATGCGAAAGAGCGTATCTCTGTCCCCTTGCCAGAGATACATTGCGCGGGCTCCCAACGGATTGCTGGGACCGCCATGCATGCCAAGACCGCTTTGCAGCTCAACCAGCTGCTTTTTAAGGTCTGGCCTGCGTTCGATCATTTCCTTTGGCGGATACCAGTCCGGCCATTCCTGCTTGCTCTTGATCGTCGCTTCGCCCGACCAGGCGAACCCGTCGCGTCCAACGCCGATGCCGTAGCGGGTCGCCCGGCCGCCCTCCTCGACGTAATAGAGATAGTGCCCCGCAGGATCGACCACGATTGTCCCTGGCGTTTCTCTGGTCGAGTAGGCGACGTTTTTGCGATGGAATGCTGAATCAACCTGGCCCGGTCTGACGGCTGGAACGATGAAGCCGGCGTCCTTCATCTCGCCGTAGAGATCGCCTCCCTGGACGGCGACGGCGTCGATGCGCGCCGCCGGCCCGGCAGGGTCGCTGCGCGGCGTGGGCGCTACGGCGGAGGCGTTCAGCGTCGCAGGCGTCTGCGTGCTGGCGCATCCGGCGAGGCCGGCCCCAGCTGCTGCTGAGGCGAATATGATCAGGAGATGACGGATTTGGGGAGGCATTGGCGATCACCGTCCACGGCTGCGTTCCACCAATATAGCTAAATCCGCGCCGTTAACCAATTCGCGCGATATACCGCCGGCGCGACAATCGGACCGAACCCGATCTTTTGATCGGAGACTGATCTTCTACGGCGCGCCACTGCGCCGCTCTTCCAGATGGCGCCAAGAGCGTTCTGATGGCGCCAAGAGCGGGATCGAACCACCGACACCGCGATTTTTGGCCGCATGCTGACCTTTGACATCAAGGTGGTACGCGATCAGCCCTAACTGCCTACTGAAAACGTCGGGATTATCAGTCCGCTCAGCGTATTGCGGCCACGATCAACGCCGTCTGCGCGTCGGGCGCGGCGAGGATCGCGAATGCGACCATGTCGGCCGCCGGAATGATGACCAGCAACGCAATTCTGATTTGCCGCCTCCCGCATGTGCCAGCGCTCGTCTAATAAACGAAGACGTCTATCGAACGCAGGCCAGAGGAGAAAGCCAAATGCGTAGAGTCATCTTCGCCATATTGGGCCTGCTGGCCGGCTATGCTGCCGGCGCAGTCCTTGGGGGAACTCTCATTTCGCTTTTGTCTGGCAATACGCACGATAAGGATCTTGAGATCGTGATGACATCTGCCTTCGTCACCGGGCCATTGGGAGCCCTGATCGGGTTGTTCGCCGGATTGTTCATGCCGCACGGCGTCAAAAGGAGGTAAGCGAAAAAAGAAAGGCGAGCCCCGATAGAATGAATGCGATGATCCCCAGCGCGCGCACGAAACTCCCAATCTTGTAGAAGCGTTCGCCGCGCATGGCGTGACCGAGGAAATAGAGGCAGATGGAGACGATCAGGAGCTTGAACCAGATCGGATTATCGCCAAAGGAAAAGATCGGCACGACCATATCGCTTACCTTTCAGAAACGCTTGCCAGCATGAGCAAGAACATCAGCTCGACGAAGTCGGGAAGATCAGAAAGATTGGAGGAGCGCGGATCGGCCTCGCTGCTCAAAGACGGCGAAGTCGGCAGTGAGCGCCTACATTTGCATTCTAGACTGCAGCGCATTGGCTTGATGGCGCTAACGACGCGCAGCCCCGATCGCCTGGGCGATACCGACCAAGCTTGACGGACGCCCGCCTTAGTCGTCGTCACGACATTGAACCGGCTCTATTCAGACGTCGCGCTCCGCAACGTTCGAAGGCGATTCCATCGTTTAAACCTATTTGAAGCATAGAGAATATCAGTGTTCCATTTGCAGCTGCATGTGGCAAAGTTCAGTCCTGAAACGTCACGATGAGCAATCGCGCAGCGGAACGGCAGCGCGCTTTTCGGCCCCTCACCGAGGAGAATCCGATGTCGTGCTTCACGTTTGAAATCTTTCGGGCGGGCGAAGCACCCAGGGTTTCCTACGTACGGAGGCTTTCTGACGATCAAGAAATCTGGCCCGAAGTGGAAACGATTGCTCTGCTGATTAGTGACAACGGCAGATTGTTTATTCGAGTCAAAAATCCTGCCCGCGAGACGATCATTCGGACGGGCGTCGCCACAGCGCTGAACTCAATAAAGGAATGTTCATGCATCGCCTGTCCGCTCAAACATGAGCTTGAGCGAAAGGTTATGGGCATGGGACACACAGTTGCTTTGCTTGCCGGCGATCGCCGTCCTTGCGACAGGAGAACCAGGCTTTCTATGGGCGAGAGGTAGAATGGCGCAAGTCGCGCCAGCGCCAATTTCGTGCAGATGCAGTTCAGTTTTAGCTCGGCGAATTCATGAAACGCATCGAGCGCCATGCTGATGGGAGGGATGTCATGGAACGACGAATGGTCCTGCGCTTCTTGCTAGCGTCGGCGAGTGCGACCTTAGGCATGTCGGTGTCTTCGTCGCGCGCGTTTTTCAGCTCCTCTCGAGATTTCATTAAAAGCGGGGCAGGCGAAGCGCCTTCAGCGGCTGTCGCCACCGGCGATGATGTCGCAAATGCGAAGGTGGAAAGGGTGTTTATCCGTCGGCGACGCCGATGTTATTATTACCGACGGTACGGCACGATACGGCGTCGTTGTGTCGATTGATCCATGATTGATCGGTTCAGGGTAGGGTCGACGACGGCGTGTCGCCATGATCGTCGCGGCCCGGCCCGATTCCGCTATCTTGCCAGAAACGCCGTATTCCGGAACCGCAGAACAACACGCCAGTTCGACCGAAACGGGTAAACTCGCGCGCCGGCGTAAACCGATGCGGCGTTATAGCCGACAACATATTCGACGACGCCTTCGAACTGCCTAAGCCTTTTCACGTCTTTGACTGCGCGGCGCGGCAGCGAGAAGCGCTCTCCGATCGTGCAGGTCCAGTAGACGGTTTCGAAGGTGATCTTTTTGAATTTGTCGCCTGAGACGCGCACCGGGCGGCCGCTGGGATCGGCGACGAAGGGCGGACGCGTCTGCGTCACCTGAAAGGGCCTGTTCGGCGAGCCATTGATGTCGAATCTGACGAATTCCATCCATGGTCCCGAGCCGTTTCGCACCTGTCTGATGGAATGCGGCGCAATACAGTCAGCCGCGTCCGCGCGCGATACCGTCACGATAAACACTATCGCCGCCACGGGCAGCGTCGTGATGAAGCGCATTCCCGATCTCATTGCTACGCGAGGGCTTGACGTTCTCGCCGCCTCCATCGGAGGCGAGGAGCGTATTCCTTGAGGACCGCGCTGGAAAGGAGGCTGCGCGACGTCACGTCAGACCTCCATCGGATCCGCCGCATTCTTGGCCAGCGGACGCGGGCGCTCGGCAAGCTCGAATTTACGGGGAACGCTAGCAGTCAAAGTCGCCAACATCGGCCGAAAAAAGCGTCCCCACACGCCGGCGTTCTGCTTTAAGCCATTGATCTAAATGGTGCCAGGGGCGGATTCGAACCACCGACACTGCGATTTTCAGTCGCATTTTAATCTCGATATATCAGAGCGTTATGCGCTTCATAGTTGTTAACATAAGTTTAGTTATCAACGACTTGCGAGCAAATTGTCAACGCGCCACGGAGAGGGCGCAGGACGGACCGCGGCTGCCACAACAGCCGCCGGCTCTGATTGACGCCTTCGAACGCTGGGCCAAAGGCCGCACCTGCTCATAGAGAAGTCCTCTCCAAGTTTCACCGCTGCTGGCATGGCGCGAATCTTCTTCGCGCCAAAGTGAGTCAAAAAATTTCGCGTAAGGGAATTCTCGGTGAGTCAGCCGTATAGCCCTTGTATAACTCCCAACGGCTCCAGTTTGGCGCAAGCAAACCACTTGCGAGATGACGCGGCAGATGCCTTCAATCGCAAATGATCTCGACGCGACGACCTTGATTGTCGGCTCGCGTCCAGAACACATCTGCGTCGTGCGAGGTGCTTACGCGTTTGGCAACGCGCGCCCGCTCGATCTCGTCCATGCCTGCGGTGAAGCCGATGACGGCCGGTCCCCATGATGAGAGCGTGACGGCGGAGAGACCGTGCGCCTCGAGATCGGCGATGAGAGCCGCGAGGGGCTCTCCGCGATGCTCGATTTCGCGGAGCTTGAATCCTATCGCGCGCGTGGCGCGCATCGCCGCGTCGAAGGCCAAAAGATCGCGCTCGCGGGCCGCCGGCAATAACCGCCGCTCCTGTATAAACGCGGTCTCCAGGGCGACGCGATCGTCGCTTTGTGAGAACGCTGCGAAGAGGAGGCGTTCATTTTCGCCGAACACGTGTTCCCACCCGCGCGGGATTACGACGAGGATGTCCCATTCGGGGAAGTCGAACCGGAGCGTGCGGTCATGCGTGCGCTCGAGCCCGGCGAAGCGCGATGGACCTAGGGCGGTTTTTGCGCTCGCGGGTCTTCCAAGATCGAGGATAAGGCCACCTTTGTCGAAACCCGCGCAGCCGACCTTCGAGGTAGCCCCCCTGCCCGCACGCTGCCAGAGTTTCGGTCCAGCAAGCTTCTCGTCGCCGCCAGAGAGGATCTCGCCGCCTAGCGCGATCGAGAGCGCGAACTGCGTTCCTGAGCCCAAGCCAACATGGCGTGGAATGAAGCTTTCAAGTGCGACGCTCGAGGTCGCCAAGCCAAGGCGCGCGCAAGTCGCCTCCACGACCTCGACATAAGCGGGAGGCGTGAGCGACTCGTAGCCGCCGCCAAGGCATACGCCTGCCCTCGGACGTTCGAGCATGAGCCCCATGCCGCCATCGATCACCCCCAACGTCGGCGAAACACACACAAGGCTCAGATGAACACGGGATGGGCTACTTACTCGAACGCGCAAGATTGATCTCGTTTCTTAGCACCTCGTCCAATCGATTACCTGGCCTTAGCAGCACACCGCGCACGCCAAGTGCTTCGGCTGGAGCGATATCGACTTCGTGGCGATCACCTATGGCCACTGCGTAGCCTGGCGCGATCGCAAAGGTTTCCAATATTGATCGATAGAGCGGAACGCTTGGCTTGCCGCGTCTTGGAAATGACACCCGGGGATCTTGCGCGCGAGGACAAGCGATAAGGTCAAAAACCTCTCGCGCGACGGAGCCCTCGAGCACGGCGTCAATCAGTGCCCACGGAGAATTGCTCGTGAGCGCAAGGTAAAAGTAGTTCGCCGCCTCGGCAAGCCTCTCGACAATAGCGGCGTCGAGTTTTACCTCTCGAGCCTCCGGCACCAGGGTCTCAGCGACGTCGAGCCAATCCTCGATTGGAATGTTGTTGTCGTCCAAGAATCCTAACTCGCCTGGATTTGGATTTTCCACACGGAACCGGGCTAGTCGCGTCTCGACATCAGCGACACCGCTTCGCAGCTCGCGCGCCGAGAAGGCGACAAATGCGGCGTGTAGATTATGCTGCAAGTCACGCGCGCGATGGAGCGTTCCGTCGAAATCGAGAAGGATGGCCCGCTTACGGCGCCGAGGCGCATCGGGAGCATGAGACGCACTGAGCATCGGGATTCCTCGAGTTTATCGCAGACACAACGGCCTCCCGACGCGGATGACCCCATGCATCGCCAATACTGTACCTCTCTGAGATCACACCCAGACGGTTGATGCCCTCATTGTCGAGGTTGCAGACTGAAATGGTTCCGTCCCAGTCGACGAAGATGCGATCCTCCAAAAAGGGGCAATTCGACGGGTGCTCGCCCTCGGCCACGTCCACTCGGCCGGAGAAACTGTGCGCGCCGCGGATCCTAACGCGGTCGACGATGCCTCTCCACCTTTTCTCGAAAACCTGGAGTTCGTCTTCAGTATCGGGCCATCGCACAAAGCTAACGGTGCAGACTGCGCGCCCCTTGGCCTCGATGAAAAAGCTCTCGAGGCGCGTACAAAGCAAGTCAAAATAGTCCCGCGATTTACCCCTAATTCGCTCGTAAATTTGGCTCGATGCGGCATCAAGAGACACTTCCAGTTCGTCAGGAAGCGCTAGCGCGATCGCTTCACGCCTCTGAGGCGTCATCACGAAGGAGCCATTCGATATCACGTGAGTGCCGACGCCCTGCGCCTTGAGCAGCGCCACGAACTCGGGAAAGAACGGATGCAACGTAGGCTCGCTCAGGCCAAGGAAGCGAACACGCCGCGCGCTCGCCGCCCGCGCCTGAGCCGCTAGCATTTCGAACATGGTCTTATCCATGAAGCGTGCCCTTTCGGGTGCGTCATAGGGGCAACGCGAACAGGTGAAGTTACAGAGATTGGAGACGTTGACTACGATAGTATCAAGCATTCTCGCTACCTAACGACGTACAGCGCGCAATGAATGCGCTACAGCGTTCCGTCCCAGTCGCACCGATCGAGGTCGATCACGCTCTTCGGCGACATGTCTTTCCGCAGTCCCTCCATTAGAACCCGGTCCACGAGATTGCTTTCAGCATCTGTCGCAAGTCGACCGAGGAA
>JALHNR010000165.1 GCA_022843525.1 Methylocystis sp.
ACATCAGATCCGGCCGGAATCTGACCGATTCTACGCCACGAGGTTCCTGGTCCAGCGCGAAGGGTTGCTGGACTTTGGGCGGTGGCGGCCTGAGCAACATCCTGGACAAGAAAAGCGACGAGGCCGACTGTCGCTGCAACGAGCATGTTTCTCATAACGAACTCTCCCACTTACGGACACAAGCTTCTTCCTACTCACGCCACACCGGCATATCAGGCGAGCGAAGGAGATGGGTCCGTTTTGACGGTCCCTCAGCAATGCTCCAACTTGCTCTTTCGTTGTTCTGGAGACGAGAAAAGACAAGTGCGGCCCTTGGCGTTTTTCAGTTGGGATGAACCTGAAGCTTTTCTAGTGGGATCGCACAAAATTTTCGCGGGCGAAGCGCGACTCGCCCACGGTCGAGCGTTGCGCCGCTCCGCGATTTCGGATTCAAACCGCGTCAGCCTCGGTCGGAGACACGCCTCGATTGAATTGGCTCAGAACGGATCAGACGTCGCCACGTCTTGGTATGCTTCGAGCGCGAGCGACAGTCTTTTGTCCTCACCAATTGCAGGCTGCGCGATACGCCCGGCGGCAAAGGCGATCATGGGATCGGCGCCAGGCGGCAGATGACGCGCTTCATCAAGCAGGAACTCAGCTCTCGCCTGCTCATCGTGAATTTCGCCAAGGCAATTTTGCATCTGCTCCAAGCGTTCCAGAAGGCTTCGAAGCGCCTTCCGCCCGCTTACAAGTTTTGGCGCGGACTTGAAAAAGCCTGCCATATAACGAAGCTTCTTCGCCCGAATGCGAACTTTGTGCTGCGCCTCTGGATCGAGATCGCCAAGATTGCGCGCCGATTTTACAAATTTGCGCAGGCGCTTCTTCAAGGCGCGACCAGCAAAACGTCCAATCGGCTGACGCCAGCGGCTTTCGTCGGCGCGCCACGATCCGTTCTCGATCCAGGCCGTTAGATCGATGAGAAGCATCCTCAATCGCGGCGAGTCCACGGCGGCGTTCACCCTGCCATGCGCGTCATCTCTCTTGGCGGCGGTGCGATCGGCGAGTTGGCGTGCGCCTGGATAGCCGCCCGTCTCATCCGCTTCTTCGAAGTCTTGCTGAAACACATCCAGATCACGCGCCTGGCCAAAGACATGCGCGATCCATTTGAGTTCATCATCGAGACGCTGATAATCAGGATCGTCGACGATCGGCTTGAAGAGCTGGAGAGCAGCCCGCAAGCGCCGCAGCGCAATCCGCCCTTGGTGAACGGCTTCGACTCGATCATCGCCCTTCAGGGCATGGGTATTGAGGATGAAGTCATGCAGGCAGGCATGGCAGACGAGTTGGAACGCCTCGGCGCAGTTCATGCGCTTTGCGATCTTGGGTTGGCGTCCCTTGAACGCGCGACCCCACGCGTCCTTGGCCAGAAGATGCCCGCGCTCGGCTTTGCTGATCAAAGAGAGGGTGATGGGCGCGTCAGCGCATAGAGCGCCAGCAAATTCGAACAATGTCTTGCGCTCGCCGCTTTTGAGCTCAAGCTCCAATTCGCTAAATCGCTGGGTGCGGCTTTCTGTTCTGATCTCGCCGATGTCGAGCGCGGCTTCCAGCTTGCTTTCATGCAAAGTTATCACTGAAGTTTCTCGTTCCACGTCAACGTCGAGATTGCGACGCAGATGGTCCCGCACCTTCGCTTTTCTAAAAAACCGCGCCAAGGGCGAGCGTCGAATGGTCGCCAGGTCAGGCGCGTCCCCTTCGGTCGCAGCTTCGAATTCATCCCGATCCAGCGTGGAGGGCTTTTCGCGTTTGACCGTCTGCACGCTTTCCTGCCCGTCTTGGCGCACACGCAACGTCACCGCGTGACGCCAGAGATAATCATCCGCCGTATCGAAATAATGCGAGACGAGGCGTCGCCGCGCTGTCACTTCCTTTGTGTCCTCGCGGAGCGCCGCCTGTACAGCGGCTAAGGCTTCCGGAGGAAAAACGAATTTAAGTTCGGACTCGACATTATCCGCCATGGAGAGACCTCCGACCCATACGAGCTAGGGTCGCCGCCGGCAGAGGGAAGGAAGAAGGAATGCGCATTTGGCTCAACAGATGCCGCTTTCCTGCAGAACGGCGGTGGCGAATGCACGAGGCGCAAATCGGCACAGCTGATTTGCGTCGAAGAGCGGCTTATGGAAGCGCGCAACTACGATGACTTATTGCGACTTATCCGTTATAGGTAGCAGATGTCCTTCGTCGAAGACGCTAGGACCGAGCGCCATGTCCAAGGCGTATTGCCAATACTAGAGGACGCCTGTGCCGAGGCGGGTCTTTCGAGCGACCTTCCCTGCCATATACGTCAACAGAAAGATCTTCAGCTTCAATGCGCCAGCCCACTCGTCCGTTCATAACGGCCTATAAAGGTCGGTCTCCCAAATCTCGCACTTCGAATCCGTGGAAGATCAACGAGCCTGAAAATGCGAGTGGGAGTCCATCGCTGAATGCCGCCAGCGTTTCGGCCGCTCCTGAGGTCGAACGTGACGCCTCATATTTGGCGGCGCTAAACGCGGCGGACGCGGTTTTCGGCGCCAAAGCGCCAGAACGTCCCCAAATTCTCTCGCCATCGACGGGCCTGCCGGGGCGCGTGCTCCCGAACCTGTTGCAAAACGAGGTCGTAAACGATCTTCCGGCGAGAGGCGCGTCAACTCGGACGCGTCGTGCGCGCCAGCCGGCCAAAGTTGCAGAGGCTGTTCCTGCGGAACCAAAAAAGGTGAAGCCGCTGACCGCGCCGCTAACAGCAGTGGCCCCGATTTTCACGGCGCCGCGCGCAAAAGAACCGGAACCGGAAGTCATTCTCAATACATCGTCGCGGGCGATCAGGAAGATTCGCAGGAAATGGGTTTTGAAGACTGAACTCAAGGCCGGCGAAACATGGAAGCGGCGCTTGAGCAGATTTGCTCGCTGATCACGCTTCTTTTGTCGCCGCGCTCATGAGCAGCGCATTTCGTCCAGCTTTCCGTGCGTGTGGATCGCCCGCCACACTCCTCAAATATTTGAGCATTAACCACAATTCTCGACCCTGAATTAACGGCCCGGCGCCCATCCTCGCGGCATGGTCCGCCGCGCCCATCCATCCTTGCTCGTGCCGGCGCTCGTCGCGGCGACGCTTTCCGCTTGCTCGATCGGCCAGAAGCCGCAGCGGCCAGCCTGGCGCACCCAGGCTGAGAACGCCTGTCTCGCGGAAAGACGCGTCAACCCTTCCGAATTCATCGCGCTCGCGCCCGAAGTCGACGGTCCGGGCATTTGCGGCCTCACCAAGCCGTTCAAAGTGACGGCGCTGCAGGGCGGGGCCGTTTCGTTCAACGCGACCGCCACGCTCGACTGCTCGATGGTCGCCGAACTCGACGCCTGGCTCGCCGACACCGTCCAGCCCGCCGCGCAGGCGCGCTTCAGACAGCAGGTGGTTCAGATCAATTCAATGGGCTCTTACGCCTGCCGCGGCATGAACAATCAGCGGGGCGCGCAGCTTTCTGAACATTCCTTCGGCAATGCGCTGGACATTGGCGGCTTCGTGCTCGCCGACGGCCGCGAGGTCACGCTGGTGCGCGACTGGCGCCACGGCGACGAACAGACGCGGGCCTTCCTGATGGACGTGCATCGCGGCGCATGCGGGCATTTCTCGACGGTGCTGTCGCCGGGCTCCAACGCCTTTCACTACAACCATATTCATGTCGATCTGGCGATGCACGGCCGCTCCGGACGCAGCATCTGCAAGCCCGAGCCGCAAGAGACGTTGCCGCCGCCCGACCCGTCGCCGTTGATCGCCCAGGGGCGCGCGCCGCCTGCGCCGGATGACGAGACTGATAATGACACGACGGGCAAGCCGCCGCTCGCCGCGTTCGAAGGACCCGGAGTCGGCGCGCGGGACGGGTTCGGCCCTGTGGCCGGACCTGAGGCCTATGCGCCGCCGCTGCCGCCGCGCCGCGACGGCATCGGCCAGCTCATCGAAGATCCGGATCAGACGTCGAGCATCGGCCGCCGGCGACGAACCTTTTAGATCGCTGCAGGCCGGCTCTTCCTCAGCGCTTGCTCGCGCCCATATTCACGAGCCGCAGAACGAGCCATGCCGGCACGACGAAAATGGCGCCGGCGAGCACATAGCTGACAAGCTCGCGCACCGCGCCGAAGCCCAGCTGATAGATGCGGTCGAAGAAAGCCTGCACGCCGCGAAAAATGTCGATCGGCCGCAGTTCGAGCCACATCAGCAGGGCGCCGACGACGAGCGAAATGACGAACAACCGCGCGAGAATGTTGAGCGGCGAACCGCCGAGGAAATTTTCAAGCGTGTTGTTCGACGCCATCGGGTTGGTTTCCTGTGAAATTTTATCGGAGTTCGGCAGAAGCAGCACGTCATGCGCGGCCTCTGGCCGCTCAGGCCGGGGCGGTTTGTCGAGATGCGGCCAATTGGCGAAGGGTCCCTGATCAGCCACCGGGGCGCTCCTGCGGACGCGTCGTCACTCTGGTCCTCACGGAGCGCCTCCGGGCGAGGTCTCTTCGCGGAAGAGGCGCATTATGCGGCGCAGAAAGCGCTCGGTAAAGGAGAGCGCACGCTCGAATTCCTCTTCGCTCGGCGCCATGTTCGGCCTGGCCGCCGGGGGAGCGGGCGCGGCCTCGGCGCGCGCTTTGAGCGCGGCGTTTTCCTTGCGCAGCCGGTCGATCTCAGCCTCAAACGCTGTGCGCTCCTCGGCGCCAAGCCGACACGCCGTGACGCCGTCCTTCACCGAGCAATAGGACAGGGCGCCGGTCTCCTTGTTCAGCCGGACATAGCCGCCCTCGGCAGGGGTGAGCGTGAAGCGTTCGCCGTCCGGCGCGATGATCGGCGGCGGCGTTTCGGCGGCCGCCGGCGCTCCGCAAGACGCGGCGAGGACAATCGTGAGGAGGAGATGCTGTGCTCGGCCCATGGGTCGCCGCTCTTAAGGGAAAGCTTGCTCGCACATGGGCGTTTGTCGTTCGCGCGTCAATGGCGGCCGCGCGCATCGGCCGCGCTTGAATGGCGCGGCCGGCTCGGCCATATAGCTGAAGCCGGAGCGCTTCACGGGCTCTGGCCGAAGAGGCGCCAACAGGGCTTCAACGACATGTCGCGTCCGCCGCTCAATTCGCCGTTTCTGCTCGGCTTCGATGAGATCGAACGGGCGCTCGACCGCGTCGCCCGCACCGCGTCCGACGGCTACCCGCCCTACAACATTGAGCGCATTCCGCGCGTCGAGAGCGCGCCGGAGCGGCTTCGGATCACCCTCGCCGTCGCGGGCTTCACCCGCGACCAGCTCGACGTCTCGCTTGAAGAAAATCAGCTCGTCATCCGCGGGCGTCAAACCGAAGAGCGAGAGCGGCATTTCCTGCATCGCGGCATCGCCGCGCGGCAGTTTCAGCGCGCCTTTCTCCTCGCCGAAGGGATGCAGGTGCTCGGCGCCGATCTCGTCAACGGGCTGCTCTCCATCGATCTGGCGCGGCCGGAGCCGGAGCGGGTCATCAAGAAGATCGAAATCGCGGCCCGCGACTGATCGCCACGCCAGGCCAGGTGTGCGACGATCCGCGGCATTTCGTCGTTTTCCGGACTGGTCGAGGCCGTCCTCTCCGGCGAAATAGACCCTGCAGAGACAAATGTCGTCGCCGTGGACAGCTTGCCGCCGCCATTTGCTTGAGAGCCTCTGCAGAAAGCCCTATCAGGAGCCATGTTCGAGCTTGCCGTCGCGCTTGTGTTGATACTCATCAACGGGATTTTCTCGTTATCCGAACTCGCCATCGTTTCATCGCGCAAAGTGCGGCTGAAGACTTTGGCCGCCGAAGGTCGCCGCGGCGCCGCCGCCGCCCTGGCGCTGGCGGAAGATCCGGGACGCTTCCTCTCCACCGTTCAGATCGGGATCACGCTCGTCGGAATCCTCGCGGGCGCCTTTTCCGGCGCCGCGCTCGGTCAGCGGCTCTCGCAAGAGCTGCGCGCGCTTGGTCTAACGGACAGTGCGGCGGACTGGATCGGCTATGGCGGCGTCATCGGCGTCATCACCTATCTTTCCGTCGTGATCGGCGAATTGCTGCCCAAAAACATCGCGCTGCGCCATGCGGAAGCCATCGCCTGCCGCATGGCCGCGCCGATGGCGTTGCTTTCCACTCTCGTCACGCCGGTGGTCTGGGTGCTCGATGAGTCGACGAAGCTCATTCTGCTGTTCGTCGGCCAGGCGAATGAGCTTCAGTCTTCGGTCACCGACGAGGAAATCAAGACCTTCGTCGCCGAGGCGCATTCGGCAGGGGCGATCGAGGCCGACGAACAGCAGATGATCGCGGGCGTGCTGCGCCTGGGCGACCGCGCCGCGCGTGCGTTGATGACCCCGCGCACGGAGGTGGATTGGCTCAATCTCGGTGAGCCGGAGAACCTTCTGCGCGAGAAGCTCATCGGGACGTCCCATGCGCGTCTGCCCGTCAGCCGGGGCGATATGGACGATATGATCGGGGTCCTGCTGATCCGAGACCTGCTGGGGCCCGCGCTACGCGGCGAGCCGCTCGACCTTGAATCCCATGTTCGGTCGGCGCCGGTCGTGCCCGATTCAATCGACGCGCTCGACGCGCTGAATGTTTTGCGCGAAGCAGAGACGCCGATGGCGCTCGTGCATGACGAATATGGCCATTTCGAAGGCGTGGTGACGCCGGCGGACATTCTCGACGCCATCGCCGGCGCGTTCAGATCCGACGAAGGGCATGAAGAGCCGGAGGCGCTTCAGCGCGAAGACGGCAGCTGGCTGCTCGCCGGCTGGATGCCGGTCGACGAAATGGCCGAGCTTTTGCACGTTGCGCTGCCCGAGAATAGGAGCTTTGAAACGGTGGCCGGCCTTGTGCTCGACGGGCTTATCCGCTTCCCGACCCTCGGCGAAACGGTGGAGAAGCTCGGATGGCGCTTCGAAGTCATCGATCTCGACGGACGCCGTCTCGACAAGGTGCTGGCGTCGAAGCTCACCGCCGAGGGCAATAACGGCGCACGCACGAGAGAATCTAACGGCTGAGTTGCGAGGAAGGGTCGTCCGCCGAGCGCTTTTGCCCGCGCGGCAGGCGCGCCGGCGGCGCGCCTCTGTCGTGGGCAAGGTTAGTGCAGGCTCACCATCTGCAGATGATTTTCACGAGCGTTGCCGATGCAGCCTTCTTCCGAATCCGCAAGCACGATCGGCGCGCCATCCGCACCGAAAAGCGCAAAGATCGTCAGCCCCGGCGCGATCTGCGGCGCCTGCGGGTAAAGCCGGTTGACGTCTTCCGAGCGCATCGAACGCACATAAGCGATGAGGCCATCGCCAAGATGCGCGAATTGCTCGGTCGTCAGCGGAGACTCTCTGGTTTCGGTCGCGGTTTTCATTTCCATCTCTACCTCCAATGGCGGTCCTTTCGCCCCCGCCGACGGCGCCCATTAGGCGGCGCGCCGTCCGAAATTAGATGGGGCATGATTTGGAGATTTTGAAGGGGTCGCGGCTACAGGCCGAGCGCCAGCCGTGCAGGATCTTCGAGCAATTCCTTGACTCGCACCAGGAACGTCACGGCTTCCTTTCCATCGACGAGGCGATGATCGTAGGAAAGCGCCAGATACATCATGGGACGCGCTTCGATCTTGCCGTCGACGACGACGGGCCGTTCCTGGATCTTGTGCATGCCGAGAATGCCCGCTTGCGGCGCATTCAGGATCGGCGTCGACATCAGCGAACCATAGACGCCGCCATTCGAAATCGTGAAGGTGCCGCCCTGCAGATCGGCGATGTCGAGGGCGCCCTCGCGCGCCCTGCGACCGAGCTCCGCGATGGCGCGTTCGATCTCGGCGAGCGACAGACGGTCGGCGTCGCGCACCACCGGGACGACGAGTCCCTTCTGCGTGCCGACGGCGACGCCGATGTGGCAGAAGCGCTTATAGATGATGTCCGAGCCGTCGATCTCAGCGTTGACGCTCGGCACTTCTTCCAGAGCCTGGCAGCAGGCCTTCACGAAGAAGCCCATGAAGCCAAGCTTCACGTCGTGCCGCTTCTCGAACGCCTCCTTATAGCGTTTGCGCAATTCGATGAGCGCCGACATGTCGACTTCATTGAACGTCGTCAGAATGGCGGCGGTGTTTTGCGCTTCTTTCAGACGTCGCGCGATCGTCTGACGCAAGCGCGACATTTTCACCCGCTCTTCGCGGTGGCCGTCTTCCTGCGGAACGGGGGCGCGGGGCGGCGGCGCCTCGACTCGGGCTTCCTGGGAAGCATGCTCTTGCACGCGGGCGTCTTGCGCGGGCTGCGGGGCAGCCGCCTGACGCGCGGCGAATTGAACGACGTCGGACTTCAGCGCCTGACCGCGCTTGCCGCTGCCGGGAACCTGAGCGACATCGATTCCCTGTTCAACGGCGATCTTGGCGGCTGCGGGCGCTGGCGGCATCGTCGTCGCGACCGGCGTCGAGGCCGATTTAGGCGCAGGCGCGGCGGGGGCGGGCGCTGGTTTGGGCGCCGGGCCCTTGCCGGCGCTCTCCCCACTCTTCGCCGGCGCCGCGGCGCCCTCGGCGATCTGTCCGAGCAGCGCGCCAGGCGCAACGGTTTCGCCCTCCTTGGCGACAATCTCGGCGAGCACGCCGGCGGCGGGGGCGTTGACTTCGAGCGTCACTTTGTCGGTTTCAAGCTCGGCGAGCGCCTCGTCGGCGCGCACCGCATCGCCCGCCTTCTTGAACCAGCGGCCAATCGTCGCTTCAGTCACCGATTCGCCCAAGGTCGGCACGCGTATTTCAGCCATCGGCTCTCTCTTCGCTCGCGTCGCGCCTCAAGGCGCGAACGCTTCCTCTAGGAACAATCTCAGCTGTGCGAGGTGCCGGGACATGGTGCCCGTGGCCGTAGACGCCGAAGCGGCGCGTCCAATGTAGCGGGCGCGCTTCGACTTGCCGCCGATCTGCGTCAGCACCCATTCGAGATAAGAGT
>JALHNR010000166.1 GCA_022843525.1 Methylocystis sp.
ATCGCGCCCGGATCAAGGTTTGTGTTCGATGAGGAATATCGCTTTTACGAAGCGGGCAGCGGCTGGAAGGGCCCGGACGGGAAGGTCTATACGGTCGACTGACAAAAAAACGGGCGCGCATTGAATGCGCGCCCCGTCTCTACCGACCTCGCTCGCGAGGCTCGGGTTTTTTTATTCCTTGGTGTTCTGCGGACAACCGCAGGCGGCGTCACAGGCCTTTTTATTGGCAAGGACTTCCTTCTGGTTGGCGCCGTAATTCATCTTACGGGCCAGATACTCGTCGTCGCATTTTTCGGCGCACTTGGCCTGCTTGTCTTCGTCCGCGTTGTGGACGTCGCAATCCGCGAATGCCGGGCTGATCATGCCGGCGACAAGGAGAGCCGCCGTCATAATGGCGTATTTATTCATTTGGTCGTTTCCTTCACTTGCCCGTTGGGCGTCTAGACTGCGCTTGCGCTCGACCCCTCCCGCCATGGAACAGCAACGGCGTCACATAACGCAATAAGCGGCCGGACGATGTCGTAAGTGGCCGCTCATGTCAATTGCGCGCCACTGGCGCCATGTCTCAAGCCGCTACGCCGGTCTATGGCGCGGTTCGCGAAAAGCGTCTTATTTCCATGTTCTTGATGAACACGAAGACGCGGCGTGACGGTTCCTGCGTTTGATCGGCGCAACGCGAAAAGGGCGCGCGATCGCTCGCGCGCCCTAGTGCCGCTGTACGAACCAATGAGACTGTTAAAGGCCCTTCGAGTTCTCCGGGCAGCCGCACTTTTCGTCGCACGCTTTCTTGGCGGACTTGATCTTGCTCATGTCCGCCGTCCAGCCCTGCTGGTCCTTGAGATAGGCGTCCTCGCATTTGCTGGCGCAAACGGCCTGATCGTCTTCAGCGTGCGTGTCGCAGCTGATGCGCGTCGCCTGGCTCGGTGCGCGCGAACCGACGCCGGCGTCGAAGGCGAACGACGGCGCGGTCGTCGCCAGAAACAGGGCGGCGGCGGCCGTAAGGGCGTATTTATTCATATGCTGATTTTCCTCTTCTTCGCGTCGTGAGCTTTTTTGTTTTTGTAGAGCGCTGCGTTGAAGACATTGCAACCGCAACGGCTCGAAACCAACGCAAAGCACAGCAACGCTGTCGGAGGACTTGGACTGAGTCAATGGTTTTTTGTCGAGATCTAAGGGGCGAGTTGTCGCAACACATAGGCGAGGATGCCGCCATTTTTGAAGTACTCCAGCTCGTCGAGCGTATCGATGCGCGCGAGCAGCGGCGCCGTCTTGGTGGACCCATCCGAAAATAAGATCGAGGCGACCAGAGTCTTGCGTGGCGCAAGCCCCTCGCACAGGCCATGGATGGTGACGGTTTCATCGCCCTTGAGTCCGAGCGTGTCCCAACCTGTCCCCTCCGCAAAGGTGAGCGGCACCACGCCCATGCCGACGAGATTGGAACGGTGGATGCGCTCGAAACTTTTGGCGATCACCGCGCGAACCCCAAGCAGCATGGCGCCCTTCGCCGCCCAGTCGCGTGACGAGCCATTGCCATATTCGGCGCCGGCCATGACGACCAGCGGCGCGCCCTCGTCTCGGTAGCGCATGGCGGCGTCATAGATCGGCATGATCTCGCCGCCCGGATAATGCTTGGTCAATCCGCCTTCCGGCGTGAGGCCTTTCGCATCCCGCATCATGTGATTCTTAATGCGGATGTTGGCGAAGGTGCCGCGCATCATCACTTCATGGTTGCCGCGACGCGTGCCGTATTGATTGAAATCGGCGGGCGCGACGCCATGCTCCATCAGCCATTGGCCGGCGGGCGAAGCCGCCTTGATCGAGCCGGCGGGCGAGATGTGATCGGTGGTGATCTTGTCGCCAAAGAGCGCGAGGATGCGAGCGCCGACGATATCTTCCACAGGCGTGGGCTCGCGCTGCAGACCGACGAAATAGGGCGGGTCGCGCACATAGGTGGACTGGTCGTCCCACGCGTAAGTCTCGCTGCTTGGCGCTTCGACGGCGCGCCAGTGCGCGTCGCCCGAAAAGACGTTGGCGTAGGTCTCGCGAAACAGATTGCGCGTCACCTGATCGCGGACGAAGGTCGCTATTTCCGCATTCGGCGGCCAAATGTCGCGCAGATAAACCGGCGTCCCCGCGCTGTCATGTCCGAGAGGCTCTTTCGTCAGATCGATCGCCATCGTGCCCGCGAGCGCATAGGCGACGACGAGCGGCGGCGAGGCGAGATAATTCGCCTGCACGTCGGGATTGACCCGGCCTTCGAAATTGCGATTTCCCGACAGCACCGAGGCCGCAACGAGGTCATGCTCATTGATGGTTTTGGAGATCGCCGGCGGCAGCGGCCCGGAGTTGCCGATGCAGGTCGTGCAGCCAAATCCCACAAGATTGAAGCCGAGGTCGTCGAGATATTTCTGCAGTCCGGACTTCGAGAGATATTGCGCCACGACCTGGCTGCCCGGGGCGAGCGAGGTTTTCACCCAGGGTTTCACCTTCAGTCCGCGCGCGACCGCGTTGCGCGCCAGCAATCCCGCGCCGATGAGCACGCTGGGGTTGGACGTGTTCGTGCAGGAGGTGATGGCGGCGATGACGACGTCGCCATGGCCAAGATCGAAACTTTCGCCTTCGACGCCATAGCGCTGCCCGAGTCCGTCTTCCTTCTTATATTCGCTCGCGAGCGCGCCGAGGAACGCCGAGCCGACTTCGGAAAGCGCGGCGCGGCTCTCGGGGCGCTTCGGGCCGGCGAGCGACGGCGTCACCTCCGCAAGATCGAGGCTCAACGTATCGGTGAATTCGGGATCGGGCGCGCCGGACTCGCGCAGCATCCCTTGCGCCTGGGCATAAGCTTCGATCAGCGCGATGCGGTCGTCGGCGCGTCCCGACATGCGCAGATAGGAAAGCGTCTCCTGATCGATGGGGAAGAAGCCGCAGGTCGCGCCATATTCGGGCGCCATATTGGCGATGGTCGCGCGATCGGCGAGGCTGAGGTGATCAAGCCCTTCGCCAAAGAACTCCACGAATTTCCCGACCACGCCTTTCTTGCGCAGCATTTGCGTGACGGTCAGGACGACGTCCGTCGCCGTCACGCCTTCCTTCGGCGCGCCGGTGAGCTTGAAGCCGATCACTTCCGGCGCGAGCATCGACAAAGGTTGGCCGAGCATGGCGGCCTCGGCCTCAATGCCGCCGACGCCCCAGCCGAGAACGGCGAGTCCGTTGATCATGGTCGTATGCGAATCGGTGCCGACCAGCGTGTCGGGATAGGCGAGTTCGACCGTCTTGCCGTCGATGCGCTCAGTGCGCGTCCAGACGGTCTGCCCGAGATATTCGAGATTCACCTGATGGCAGATGCCGGTGCCGGGAGGCACGACGCGGAAATTGTCGAACGCCGACTGGCCCCACTTCAGAAACCTGTAGCGCTCGCCATTGCGCTCATATTCGAGTTCGACGTTGCGGGCGAAGGCCTGCGGCGTGCCGAAACTGTCGACGATCACCGAATGGTCGATGACAAGATCGACGGGCACCAGCGGGTTGATCTTCTGCGCGGTCCCGCCGAGCGCGACGACGGCGTCGCGCATCGCCGCAAGATCGACGACCGCCGGCACGCCAGTAAAATCCTGCATCAGCACGCGCGCCGGGCGGAAGGCGATTTCGCGTTCCGTCTTGCCTTTCTCCTCGAGCCATTTCGCGAAGGTTTCGATCGACTCCCTGGTGACCGAACGGCCGTCCTCGTTGCGCAGCAAATTTTCCAGAACGACCTTGAGCGAATAGGGCAGGCGGGAGACGTCACGCAGCCCGTTTTCCTCCGCCGCCCTCAGCGAGAAATATTGATAAGACCGGTTTCCGACGACGAGCGTCTGGCAGGCGTTGAAACTATTGAGCGAAGCCATGGAAGGGTCCTTGCGGCGCGGGAAGGTGGAATCTTTCTAGAAAATTCCATGCCATGGGGGCAAATAGAAAAGACGCGAGCAAAATCGACCTGTCAGCTGCGTCGCTCGCCGCGCAGCGGCCGCTCCTCCATACGCGCGAGGAAAAGCAAGGACAGGGCGACGCAGACGGCAAGCGCCAGAAAAACGAGGCGAAAGCTCGAAAACAAAGCGGCGCCGTCGACGTCCGTCTTCATCTCCTCGAGCAATTGCGCGCGGCCGCCGCCAATCGCCAGCGCGGCGAAAAGCGCGACCGCCGCCCCGGCCGCGAGCTGCCGAAAGAATTGCATCGAGGCCGTCGCCGTCCCCAAATCGCGCGAATCGACCGCATTCTGCACCGAAACGGTGGCGACAGGCAGCATCGCGCCGATCCCGAAGGTCGTGACGGTGAGCAGGGCGTTGAGCAAAAGCAGCGAGCGGCCCGACCCCATCATCGCGGCTGCGCCCAGCGCGGCGAGAGCGCCGGCGCCGAGCCCGAGGAGCGGAGCCGCCTTATAATGCGTCAAACGCCCCATCAATCGTCCGGACACTGTGGCGCCGGCGACGGTGCCGACCATCAGGGGAATAAGCGTCAGCCCCGATTCGCTCGCATTCATCCCGCCGCAGATTTCGTAATAGATCGGCATCACGACCGAAAGTCCGACGAAGCCGCCGAGCCCAAAGGAGCTCGACAGGATGGCGTCGCGCACGATCCGCAGTCGGAGAATGCGCAGCGGTATGAGCGGCTCCTCGGCGCGCGCCGTCCGCCAGGCGAAAAGCGCCCAGGCGAGGGCGGAGGCGGAAAGGAGGCCGATGATCGGCGCCGACCGCCACGGATAGCGCACGCCGCCCCAGCCGAGCGCCAGCACGAGAAGACCGGAGCCGGCGATCAGCAACATCGCGCCGAGATAATCGACGCGATGCGGATGGCGCCGCTCCGGCACGCGCTTCAACCTGGAATTGACGATCAGGAGCGCCGCGACGCCCAGCGGCAGATTGATCCAGAAGATCAGCGACCAATGCCAATATTGCGCAAAAACGCCGCCGAGCGCCGGACCGGCGATGCTGGAGGTGATGAACACCGCAGCGAAATAGGATTGATATCGGCCGCGCTCGCGCGGCGAGACAAGATCGGCGACGATCGTCTGCGCGAGCGAGATCAGGCCGCCGCCGCCCAGTCCCTGAATGACCCTCGCGCCGGCGAGCGAAGCCATGCTCGGGGCCAAAGCGCAGGCGACCGACCCGATCACGAAAGTGATCACGCCGATTAGAATGACCCGTCGCCGTCCGTAGACATCGGCGAATTTGCCGTAGAGCGGCGTCACCACCGTCGCCGCGATGAGATAGGCGGTCACGATCCAGGGTAGATCCTGAGGATCGCCGAGGTCCGCCGCGATGGTCGGCATGGCCGTGACCACGATCGTCTGGTCGAGGGCCGAGAGCAGCATGGCGAGGCCGAGCCCGAACATGACCTGTCGCAGTTCGGCGGCGTTTGGCGGCGGGTTAGCGGACATGGGCTCGGGGGACAGCACGGAGAGCCCTAACTACAGTGTTGCGGCGCCGAACGAAACCCTCCCTGCCTTAACGGTCAGGGCAATTGGGTGAAGGATTGTTTTCCTCACCTCATCCTGAGGAGCCGCCGCAGGCGGCGTCTCGAAGGACGAGGTGAGGAAAAATACGCGAGCGCGGGCTTCCTCGTCCTTCGAGATGCGTGCTGCGCACGCTCCTCAGGATGAGGAAGCCCTTCATCCCGATCGCCCAGCCTCAGCGGTCCTTGCCGATGATCCGCAGCAGCGCCGCCGCGTCTTCGAGACCCCGCAGCAGCGGGTCGTCGGCGCTTTGCGGCCTTTCGCGCGCGAGGGCCAGCAGCGCCTGTTCGGAGGCGACGATTCGCGGCGCCAAGCGGCGTCGTTTGGCGATGGCGAGCCGCTCGGCCTCAAGCGCGCGCAGCAGGCGCGCCTCGGCCACCGTCAGAGGCGGCTCCTCGAGCCGCCTCGGCGCGTCGATCGGCGCGGGCGCGAGCTCAGGAAGATCGGCCTCGCCTTCCGAAATGTCGGCGCGCGCGGCGAAGCCACTGGCGAGCGCGGCGCGCCAGCCGAGCGCAAGGGACGATAGTCGGCGGGGCCACGCCAACGGTCCGCCGCGGCAATGATCGCATCTGCCGCAGGGCCCGCTCTCTTCGCCAAATTCCGCGAGGAGGCGCTGGAAACGGCAGCCCGGCGCCGCCGCGAGCCGCGCCATCGCCTGGCGCCTGGCGTAGTCGCCGGCGGCCGCGTCATTGTCTTGCGCCGCATCCGGGACGCGCCAGCGCAGCGCCAGCTCCGCGGGCGAGAACAGCGTCAGCGCGCGGGCCGGCGCGCCATCGCGGCCGGCGCGGCCGATCTCCTGATAATAGCCCTCGACCGAGGTCGGCAGATCGGCGTGAATGATGAAGCGCACGTCCGGCTTATCGACGCCCATGCCGAAGGCGATGGTCGCCACCATCACCGCGCCCTTGCGGGTAAAGAAGGCGTCCTGGCTCTCCGAGCGCGTGTGGGCGTCGAGCCCCGCGTGATAGGGCAGCGCATCGAACCCCAGCCGCGAGAGTTCGCGGGCGAGCGCGTCGGTCTTGTTGCGCGAGTTGCAATAGATGATGCCGCTTTCCTTCCCGCCGCCGCGGCCTTTGCGCGCGAATTCGACGATCTGCCGCAGGCTGGCGCGCTTCTGCGCGAAATCGAGCGCGAGATTTGGCCGGGCGAAGGAGCGCTGGAAGATCTGCGGGGGCCGCGAAAACAGCGTGCGGGCGATGTCGTCGCGGGTGCGCGGACCGGCCGTCGCGGTGACGGCGAGCATCGGCGGCGCGCCGAGTTTTCGCGCAATATCGCCGAGCGCGCGATAGTCGGGGCGAAACTCATGGCCCCAATGCGAGACGCAATGCGCCTCATCGACCGCGAAGAGTTTTATGCGAATGCTGCGCAATAAATTCTGCGTTCCGTCCTGGGCAAGACGTTCAGGGGCGGCGTAAAGCAGCTTTGCCCGGCCCGACGCGACGGCGTCGATCGCGGCCGCCGCTTCGTCGTCCTCCTGCATGGAGTGCAGCGCGACGGCCCCGACGCCCGAATCGGCGAGGGTACGAAGCTGGTCGCGCATCAGCGCGATCAGCGGCGAGCAGACAAGAACGAGTCCGCCCCCCGGGGCGGCGGCCGGCAGCTGATAGAGGAGCGATTTGCCGGAGCCCGTCGGCATGATGGCGATGGCGTCGCGCCCATTGAGCACGGCCTCGATGATCTCCGCCTGCCCCGGCAGGAAGTCCGCAAAACCGAAAATGCTGCGCAGCAATTCTTGCGCGGACAGCTCCGTCATGGCGCCGCGTGCAACAGCAGCGCTTCGGCGATTTCGCGCCATTCGTCTTCGAGCGGGCCTTTGTGCGGGTCACGCCCGGTGCGGCGGTACCAGTAGGCCGCGTTGGAGAGATCGCCCTCCTTGCGATGGAGAAAAGCGTGAACCCACATGCTCTGGGGGTCGGATTTGTCGTCGACGCATTTATGCGCCGCGTTCCAGTCGCCCTTCGCGTCGAACCACAGAGCGCGCAGCGGCGGCGGGAGAAACGGCGGCTCCGATGCGGACAGCGATTCGAGAAAAGCGTCGAGGGTCATGGGCTGCAGCCTAATGACGTATAAAGAGCGTCATGTTAGCCGCAAATCGGCTCGACGTTGACTCCCGCGTGCGCCGCGCATAAAAACGCCGCACATCTCGAAAGAGAAACCGACCACAGCCGAGCCGCCCGAGAGGCGGCAGGCCAACGCCCGGCAGCGCGATGCGCCCCCGGGCGCATTTTGCTTTGGAGCCTTCGCGCTCGCGGGAGAACAGCATGTTCGAGAGCCTTTCTGACAAGCTCTCCGGCATTTTCGACAAGCTCACACGGCGCGGCGCGCTTTCCGAGGCCGACGTCAACGAGGCGCTGCGCGAAATCCGCCGCGCGCTGCTCGAGGCCGACGTCGCGCTCGACGTCGTGCGCTCCTTCACCGACAAGGTCCGCGACCGGGCGATCGGCGCCGGCGTCATCAAATCGGTGACGCCCGGCCAGATGGTCGTCAAGATCGTCAATGACGTGCTGATCGAGACGCTTGGCCAGGAGGCGGAGCCGATCGATCTTGTCGCCGCGCCGCCGCTCGCCATCATGATGGTCGGCCTGCAAGGCGCGGGCAAAACCACCACCACCGCCAAGATCGCCAAGAGGCTCAAGGAGCGCCACGGCAAGCGCACGCTGATGGCCTCGCTCGACGTCAAGCGCCCGGCGGCCCAGGAACAGCTCGCCGTGCTCGGCCGTCAGGTCGAGGTCGACACGCTGCCGATCGTCGCCGGCCAGACGCCGGTGCAGATCGCCAAGCGCGCGATGGAGGCGGCGCGGCTGCAGGGCTATGACGTCGTGCTGCTCGACACCGCCGGCCGCACGCATATTGACGAGCCGCTGATGGCCGAGATGGCGGAGATCAAGACCTCCTCCAAGCCGCATGAAATCCTGCTCGTCGCCGATGCGCTCACTGGCCAGGACGCCGTCAATCTCGCCCAGAATTTCGATGAACGGGTCGGGCTGACCGGCATTGTATTGACGCGTATGGACGGCGATGGCCGCGGCGGCGCGGCGCTCTCCATGCGCTATGTCACCGGCAAGCCGATCAAGCTCATCGGCGTCGGCGAAAAGATGGACGCGCTCGACGAATTCTCGCCGACGCGCATCGCCAACCGCATTCTCGGCATGGGCGACATTGTCGCGCTGGTCGAAAAGGCCGCCCAGGCGATCGACGCCGAACAGGCCCGCAAGGCCGCCGAGCGGATGGCCAAGGGCAAGTTCGATCTGCAGGACCTTTGCGATCAGCTCGCCCAGGTGGAAAAGATCGGCGGATTGGGCGGCATCATGGGGCTGCTTCCGGGCGTCGCCAAGATGAAGGATCAGATCGCCGCGTCCGGTTTCGACGACAAAATGGTCAGGCGCCAGCGCGCCATCATCCTTTCGATGACGCCCAGGGAGCGGC
>JALHNR010000167.1 GCA_022843525.1 Methylocystis sp.
CGCGACCTCCCCGCAAGGGGGAGGCGTTGCACGCGTTCTGCAGGCGCTGGCGCTATTGTTTTGCGTCGGCCATGCCGCAGCGCAGAACATCCAACCGCCGCTGGGGCTTCCGCCCGTTCCCGCAACGGTCGCGGGAACGCCTGCCATGCGCAGGCTCGGCGAAAAACTGTTCTTCGACCGCAGCCTTTCCGCGAACGGCACGCTGTCTTGCGCCATGTGCCATATTCCCGCGCAGGGCTTCGCCTCCAATCAGAGCGCGCTCTCGATCGGCATGGAGGGACGGTCGCTGCGGCGCAACGCGCCCTCGCTCTATAATGTCGCCTTCAAGAAATTCCTGTTTCACGATGGCCGCGAGACCGACCTCGCCGCGCAGGTCTGGGGGCCGTTGCTCGCCGCCGACGAGATGGGCAATGCCGGGATCGGTCCGCTCATCGCGCGGCTTCGCGCCGACGCCGACTATGGGCCGCTGTTCGAGGCGGCCTTTCCGGGCGAGGGCGCGACGATGATGACGCTCGGGCTGGCCATCGCCAGCTATGAAGCCTTGCTGCTGCGCGGCGGCGGGCGTTTCGATCGCGCCGTCTATGGCGGCGAACGGTCGGCGCTGACGCCTCAGGAGCGGCGCGGCTATGAGCTTTTCATCGGCAAGGCCGGCTGCGCCGCCTGCCACGCGATTGGAGCTGAGACGGCGCTTTTCACGGATCAGTCCTGGCATAACACAGGCGTCGCGTTTCGCTCCGGGGCGACGGGCGGCAAAAAGCTGGTGCAGCTCGCGCCCGGGGTTCTCCAAGATGTCGACATTGCTGCGGTCGGCCTCGCGCAGACCGGCGCGCCAAATGACGTCGGCCGTTTTGAAATCACCAATGCGCCCGCCGACCGCTGGGCCTATACGACGCCGATGTTGCGCGGCGTCAGCGAGAGCGCGCCCTATATGCACGACGGAAGCCTGGGAACGCTTGCCGAGGTCGTCGAGTTCTACGATCGCGGCGGTGGAGCCAATCCGTCGCTGGACCCGAAAATCCATCCTCTGGGTCTGACCGCTCAGGAAAAAGCGGCGCTCGTCGCCTTCCTCGAGGCGCTTTGACTTGAAGACCGGCGGGTGGAAAGTCGCCGATCATCCGTCGCGCCGCATGCGGCCGTTTTCGCGAGGCGCTGGCGCAAAACGGCGCGACGAACATTGACTTGAACGTACGCTTTCTCCTATATGCCTGCGATCGGCGCCGCTCCAAAAGGGGCGGCGAATGTTTTGTGACGGCTGTGCGCCGTCGCGGGCGCCGAAACTCTTTTGAGCCGTCTGCGGCGCGGCCGCCGACGGCGACAGGCAAGACGAGCGCGGGAGCCGGGCGCAAGCCCCTTTCGCCAGCGGAGAAAAACGGTGAAACGGACATTTCAGCCCAGCATCATTGTGCGCAAGCGCCGTCACGGCTTTCGCGCCCGCATGGCCACGGTCGGCGGACGTAACGTTATCGCCGCGCGGCGCGCCCGCGGACGCAAGCGCCTCTCGGCCTGATCCGGCTCAATGCGGACGAGGCGGATGACTGCATGAAGGCGCAAGTCCCCGCCGAAGATGAGAAGTCCCCGCGCCCGGAGACTCTGCGCCGGCGCGGAGATTTCGTGCGCGCGGCGCGCGGCGCGCGCGTCGCAATGCCCGCCTTTACGGTGCAGATGGCGCCGCGGGAGCTCACGGACGCGCATGCGCCGGCCCGTTTCGGCCTTACCGTTACGCGGAAGGTCGCGGGCGCGGTGGGTCGCAACCGCATTCGCCGCAGGCTGCGCGAGGCGCTGCGGCTCGGCGGCGCCCTTGGCGCGAAGCCCGGCCGGGATTACGTCTTCGTCGCGCGGCCCGTTTCCCTCTCCGCGCCATTCGCCGAACTGCTCGCGCAGATGACCGAAGGACTCGCCAGGTTGAACGATCGCGGCGCGGCGCGCCCGAGACGCAAACAGGAAGACAGGCTTACGCGGCCATGAGTGAAAACATCAAGAACATGATCCTCGCCGCGGCGTTGTCGCTGGTCTTCATCGGCCTGTGGGACTATTTTTACGCCTTCCCCGAGATCGACAAGCAGCGCCGGGCGCAGACGCAGCAGGAGCAGCTTGCCAAGGTTCCTCAGCTCGGCGCGCCCGAGCGGGTCAAAGTCGGCCAGCCGCCGGTAAAGGCCGCGCCCAAGACACGCGCTGAAGCGCTGGCGCTGAGCCCTCGAATCGCTATCGACACCAGATCGATCTCCGGCTCGATCGCGCTGAAAGGCGGGCGCATCGACGACGTCTCCTTGAAGAATTATCGCGAGACCGTCGATCCCTCGAGCCCGATCATCACGCTGCTCTCGCCCGAGGACGGCCCTAGTCCCTATTACGCGGAACTCGGCTATCTGACGGCTGAAACGGAAAACGCGCCGGTGCTGCCGACCACCGAGACGCTGTGGACCACGGATGCCGACGGGCTGACGACGGCGAAGCCGGTGACGCTGACCTGGGACAATGGCCACGGCCTCGTTTTCAAGCGCGTCATCTCGGTGGACGACGAATATCTCTTCACTATCCAGGACAGCGTCGAGAACAAAGCGGGCGCCCCCGTCACGCTCTATAATTACGCCCGCGTGAGCCGCGTCGGCCACCCGCCATCTGCGGGCTATGCGGCGTTGCACGAAGGCTTCGTCGGCGTCGTCGGCGAGACGGGAGAGGAAGTCACCTACGACAAGATCGAGAAAGAGGACAACGCGGTCAAGACCTACAAGGGGGTCGGCGGCTGGGTTGGGCTGACGGACAAATATTGGGCGGCCGTGGTCGCTCCCGATCAGAATCTGCCCTTGGAGGCGCGCTTCGCCTCGATGGGCGGCGCGGTGAAAACCTATCAGGCCGATACGGTCAGCGACCAGAAGACGATCGAGCCCGGGAAAACAGCGGAGGCGACGACCTATGTCTTCGCCGGCGCCAAGGTCGTCGACGTGCTCGACGCCTATAAAGCCAATCCTGGCCTGAAGCGCTTCGATCTTTTGATCGACTGGGGATGGTTCTACTTCATCACCAGGCCGATGTTCCGGCTGATCGACTTCCTTTACAAGCTCCTGGGGAATTTCGGCCTCGCCATTCTGGCGGTGACGGTTATCGTCAAGCTCGCCTTCCTGCCGCTCGCCAACAAAAGCTATCAGTCGATCGCCAAAATGAAGGCGATTCAGCCAAGAATTAAAGAGCTGAAGGAAAAATACGGCGACGACAAGCACAAGTTCAACATGGAGCAGATGGAGCTCTTCAAGCGGGAGAAGGTTAACCCCGCGAGCGGCTGTCTGCCGGTGATCGTGCAGATCCCGGTGTTCTTCTCGCTCTATAAGGTGCTGGTCGTGACGATCGAAATGCGTCACGCGCCGTTCTTCGGCTGGATTCGGGATCTCTCGGCGCCCGACCCGACCAATGTCTTCAACCTGTTCGGGCTGCTGCCTTTCGATCCCACCCATGTGGCGATCTTCGGCCCCTATCTGGCGCTCGGCGTCTGGCCGTTGCTGATGGGCGTCTCAATGTGGCTGCAGATGAAGATGAATCCGGAGCCCGCCGACGAAATTCAGAAGACGATGTTCGCCTGGATGCCGGTGATCTTCACATTCACCATGGGCGGCTTCGCCTCGGGTCTACTGATCTACTGGACATGGAATAATCTCCTGTCGATCGTCCAGCAGGGGGTCATCATGAAGCGCGCCGGCGTGAGGTTCGAGTTCTGGGACAATCTGCGCAAGACGTTCCAGAGAGCGTGACCGAATCCGACTTCAGCGAACCGGGCCGGCTGCTCTTTGCCGGCCCCTGCGACTTCATTTTCGCGAGCGCCAAGGCGAGCGATCTGCCGGTCATCGGCCCGCCGGAGATCGCCTTCGGAGGGCGCTCCAACGTCGGCAAATCCTCGCTCCTCAACGCCTTGACGAACCGCAAGACGCTCGCGCGCGTCTCCAACACGCCGGGGCGGACGCAACAGCTCAACTTCTTTGCGCTCGGCGGCGCGCCAGGCGCCGAGCGGCTGCGCCTCGTCGACATGCCCGGCTATGGCTACGCGGCCGTCGGCAAGGAAAAGGTGGCGAACTGGTCGCAGCTGATGCGCGACTATCTGAAGGGGAGGGCGAGCCTCGCCCGCGTCTTTGTGCTCGTCGACGGGCGCCGCGGCGTGAAGCCTCTCGACGAAGAGATGTTCGATCTCCTCGATCAGTCGGCCGTCTCCTATCAGGTCATTCTGACCAAGCATGACGAATTGAAGATCGCCGAGCGCGACGAGGTCCTCGCCGCGACGATGAAGGCGCTGGAGAAGCGCCCCGCCGCCTTTCCTGAAGTGATTTTCACCTCGGCGCAGAGCGGCGAAGGAATTCCCGAGCTTCGCGCCGCGATCGCAAAGCTCCTGGCCGAACGAAACGCTTGAAAGCGACAGCGGCGGCGGGCTAGTTGGGCCGCATTCTTTCGCGTGTCGTAAGGAACCGCCATGACAGACGCCGTCGACACCGCGCTCCAGCAAGCCCGCATTCTCATGCAGGCGCTGCCGCATATGCTGCGCTACGACGACGCCATCGTCGTGGTTAAATACGGCGGCCACGCCATGGGCGACGATCAAGTCGCGCGTGATTTCTCGCGCGACATGGTGCTGCTCGAACAGTCCGGCGTTAATCCCGTCGTCGTGCACGGCGGCGGGCCGCAGATCGGCGCGATGCTGAAGCGGCTCGGCGTCGAGTCGCGCTTCGCCGATGGCCTGCGCATCACCGACGAAGAGACGATGGACGTCGTCGAAATGGTGCTCGCCGGCTCCATCAACAAGCAGATCGTCGGCTATATCAATTCGGAAGGCGGGCGCGCCATCGGCCTGACCGGCAAGGACGGGCGCATGGTCACCGCCAAGAAGATCGAACGCCCCGACGGCGTCGACCTCGGCTTTGTCGGCGAACCCGACAAGGTCGACACGACCGTGCTCGATCAGGTGCTGGGGCGCGAACTCATTCCGGTGCTGGCGCCCGTCGCCGAAGGTCCGCGCGGCGAAAGCTATAACGTCAACGCCGACACCTTCGCCGGCGCGATCGCCGGCGCGCTTCACGCCAAGCGCCTCATCTTCCTCACCGACGTGCCGGGCGTGCTCGACAAGGACAAGCAGATTATCCAAGAGCTGAAGGTCGGCGATATTCCCGGCCTCATCGCCGAGGGCGTGATCACCGGCGGGATGATTCCGAAGGTCGAGACCTGCATGTACGCCATCGAGCGCGGCGTCGAGGGCGTCGTCATTCTCGACGGGAAACTGCCGCACGCCGTGCTGATCGAACTTCTCACAGATCATGGCGCCGGCACGCTGATCACAAGGTGACGGGCGTTGGTTTCCACCTCATGGCCGGCCTTGCGCCGGCCACCACGCCGAAGAGCCGCGTAATCGCTATCACTATGCTGCATGATCCAGCGTGATGCTCCGACCGCTCGCAATATTCCGACGTGACAAGCGCGGGCATGACGGTGCGAGGCAGCGGGCGCGCATATGAACCTCTTCATTCTCACCGGCGCGGGCGTTTCCGCCGAAAGCGGCCTTGGCGTCTTTCGTGGACCGGGCGCGGCGCTGTGGAAGCGCTACGATCCGATGCAGCTCGCGACGCCCGAGGCCTTCGCCCGTGATCCGGCGCTGGTGCATGCGTTCTATAATGCGCGTCGGCGCAATCTGCTCGCCGCGTCGCCCAACGCCGCCCATGCCGCGCTGGCGCGGCTGGAAGCCGGCCTCGCGCGGCGCGCCGGCGCATTGACTCTCGTGACGCAGAACATCGACGATCTGCATGAGCGCGCCGGCTCGACGCGCGTCATTCATATGCACGGCGAATTGCTCAAGGCGCGCTGCGCCTCTTGCGGCGCGGTGAGCGATTGCCGCGATGACCTTTCGACGGAGTCGCATTGCGGATGCGATGGCGCATTGCGGCCGCATGTCGTTTGGTTCGGCGAGACGCCGCTCTATATGGAAGAGATCTATGCGGCGCTCGGTGCGGCGGATCTTTTCGCGGCCATCGGCACGTCGGGCGCAGTCTATCCGGCGGCCGGCTTGGTGCGCGAGGCGCGAGCCCGTGGTCTGCGCTGCTGCGAGATCAACCTCGAGGCGTCGGACAACGCGGCGGAATTCGACGACAGACGCTATGGCCGTGCGAGCGAGATCACGCCGTCATGGGTGCAGGAGATATTGGAACAGTGAATCCGCCCCAGTGTTATTCCCGACGCGCTAAGCGCGATCGGGACTCCAGAGCAGCGACGAGGATCGCTGGCGTTGTTCTGGATTCCCGCTTTTGCGGGAATGACATGAAGCTGGCCGCACAATGACCAAACTATTGCCCGACAGATCGCGCTTCGTCGAGATCGACACCTGGGTGTTCGATCTCGACAATACGCTCTATCCGCAGACCGCCGACCTCTGGCCCAAGATCGACGCGCGCATCACGCTGTTCATGATGCGGCTGTTCGGCCTCGACGCCATTTCGCTGCGGGCGTTGCAGAAACATTATTATCGTCAATACGGCACGACGCTGCGCGGGCTGATGACCGAACATGGGATCGACGCCGAGGCCTATCTGGCCTTTGTGCACGACATCGACCGCTCGTCGCTGGCGCATAATCATTCGCTCGCTGAAGCGATCGCCGCGCTGCCCGGCCGCAAGCTCATCCTCACCAACGCCTCGCGCCATCACGCAGTCGAAACCGCGAAGCAACTTGGCATCGACCATTGCTTCGAGGACATCTTCGACATCATCGCCGCGGACTTCATCAATAAGCCCGAGGAAGGCGCCTATATGCGCTTTTTCGAGAAGCTGAAGATCGAGCCCAAGCGCGCCGCGATCTTCGAGGACATCGACCGCAATCTTGTCGTGCCGCATGCGCGCGGCATGACGACGGTGCTGGTGCTGCCGGCCCATGATGAAGGCCCCGAGCGGGAGCTCTGGGAAATCGCCACCGGCGACGAACTGCATGTGGATTTCGTGACGGATGATCTCGTGGCGTTTTTGGAGGGATTGATGGGCGATTAAGTCGCACGCTGTTCCATCAAGATCAGATCGGTGTCTTTCGGCTTGGCGCCGGCTGCCGTCAACATCGCATGAATCTGGCCCCGATGATGGGTCTGGTGATTGAAGATGTGGCTGACGACGAGCCACTTCGGCTTAACGACATCCGATTGCATGAGGCCTGAACGCCAGATGAGATCGCCGGCGAGCCAGTCGTCGGTCACGCCGTCGGCCCAGGCGATCAGCTTTTCGTCGCATGCAATTCGATCCTGTTTCAAACTTTCCCAATCGTCGCGATAGGAAGCTGATTCGCTCAGCGGCGTGGAAGGCCTGGGGGCGTCGGAAATGCGGCTCAGCCACATATGGTCCGCCCAGAGAAGATGGCTGAAAGTCGCATGAATTGATTTGAAGAAAGCGCCGCGGTCCTTGCGCCGCGCTTCGTCCGACAGGCTGTCGGCGGCGGCGTAAAGGCTGGCGTTTTGCCAGCGATTGTAGCGCGCCAGGGTCTGTACAAATGTGGAGCGTATCATGTGCGTGTCTTGCTTCTGGACGCCTATTCCAGCAACGCCCTTGCCTTGGCCAAAGCCTGCGCGGCGGCTCCTCAGCTGAGGGTGAGGAAGAAGGGCGCTCTTCCTCGCTTGTTGAACTCCCCTCGCCATAGCCTTACAACCGCGCCAGCTTCACCGCATCAATTTCGGGATTTTCATGCCGCACACGGGACTTGAGACGCTCATCAGCGCCGCTTTCGAGGATCGCGCCAATATCACCGCCGAGACGCAGGGCGACGTTCGCCGCGCCGTCGACAGCGCGCTGCGTCTGCTCGACGCCGGCAAGCTGCGCGTCGCCGAAAAGATCGAAGGCCAGGAAGGCCCGGAAAGCTGGACGGTCAATCAGTGGCTGAAGAAGGCCGTGCTGCTGTCGTTCCGCTTGAATGATATGTCCGTCATTGCGGGCGGGCCGGGCGGCGCGACCTGGTGGGACAAGGTCCCCTCGAAATTCGTCGGCTGGGGTGCGTCCGAACATAACGCGGCGGGCTTCCGCTCCGTGCCGGGCGCGATCGTGCGCCATTCGGCCTATGTCGCGCCGGGCGCGATCCTGATGCCGTCCTTCGTCAATCTCGGAGCTTATGTCGACAGCGGCACGATGGTCGACACCTGGGTCACCGTTGGCTCCTGCGCGCAGATCGGCAAGAATGTTCACTTGTCTGGCGGCGTCGGCATCGGCGGCGTGCTCGAGCCCTTGCAGGCCAATCCCACGATCATCGAGGACGACTGCTTTATCGGCGCGCGTTCCGAGGTGGTCGAAGGCGTCGTCGTCGGCAAGGGCTCGGTGCTGTCGATGGGCGTCTTTATCGGCGCCTCGACCAAGATCATCGATCGCGCCACCGGCAAGATCCACATGGGCTATGTGCCGCCCTATTCGGTGGTCGTTTCCGGCAGTCTGCCGGGCAAGCCCTTGCCGGACGGAACGCCCGGCCCGTCGCTCTATTGCGCGGTGATCGTCAAGACGGTCGATGCGCAGACGCGCAGCAAGACGGGCATCAACGAGCTGCTGAGGGATTGATGGACGCCGAGCGCCTGCGTTTTCTCTACCGAACCGATCAGGGCCGCATTGATCGCGCGACCTGGCGGCGCGGCGCGGGCGCGCTCGTCGCAGTTCTTCTGCCGCTGACGCTGATCTGGTTCGCGCTTGCGCCCTATTCGGTCCACGATTTGGCGACGACGCCCTTCTTCGCGCCGATGACGATTCTCGCCTACGTCTATGTCATCTTTTACGCCTTCGCCGTGATGCTCATCGTCATGAGCTTCATCAATCTTTCAGCCAAGCGCTGTCGCGACCGTGGCCTAAACCCGCCGCTCGGCCTCGCGAGCCTCGCGCCGCTCCTGGCGCTGCTTGCCGGCGCGGCGCATTTTCTGCA
>JALHNR010000168.1:0-6955 GCA_022843525.1 Methylocystis sp.
CGGTGACGCCGCGCCCGATCGCCGCCGGCGTATTTGGCATGGCGCGCACAAGAGCTTGCGTCGGCAGTCGCGCGGCGAGGTCCGCGATGCGCTTGCCGGCGAGAATCGACACGACAACGGTGTCCCGCGCCACGAAAGGCGCCGCCGCCGCGGCGCCCGCCTCGAGCGCCTGTGGCTTGACGGCGAGAACCACGGCGTCGCAAGGAGCCGCAGCGCCGTTTAGCGCGTAGCCCTTCGCGGCGCACACATCCTGGAGCCGCTGCGAGGGCTGCGGCTCAACGATCGACGCTGCTTCCAGTAGATCCTGCGCGGCCCAGCCTTCCAGCAACGCTAGGCCCATGTTTCCGGCGCCGATCAGAGCGACCGACTTTCCGCGCAGCCCGCCCGCGTCGGTCACGCCTCGCCTTTCGTCTCGAAATTGGCGGTGGCGAGCGCTTCCCTGGCGTTCTTTCCGGCCCAGAGCACAAATTGAAAGGCTTGATAATGCCGCTCACATGCCTGAAGCGCGTTGTCGAGCAAGGCCGCGCATTGCGTCGCCGAGGGCTGCGCGCCTCCCGTCAGGATAAGGCCATGACGGTGCATCGCCACGCCCTCCTTCGGCCAGAAGTCGAAGTGCCCGATCCACATCTGCTCGTTGATCGCATTCACGAGCGACATCAGTTCACCGCGCCTGCGCTCGGGCGCCTTGAGATCGAAGGCGCAGCTGACGTGCAGCGTTTCGAGCTGCGGAAGCCAAGTAAAAGCGACGTGATATTCCGTCCAAGCTCCGGCGACGGAAATTGAAATCTCGTCTTCATCGTCTCTATCGAAGGACCAATCATTGGTGGCCGCAAGTTGCTCCACAACATCCACCGGATGTTCAGCGCGTTCCGTTTCTTTTTCCGTTGCGATCAGCATGTGCCAACCTTTTTCTCAATGTCAGCATAACGCGGCGACTAAAAGACAGGCGACGATGCGTCGTGGAGCTTTGCGTGAGGGCGCCTCCTTTTCAAGCGATTGATTCAAAGTCGAATCATCTCTTGCGATCACTATACTCCACACAAGAACTATGACGCCAAAAAAGCGATCGTCAGACCGTGTTCGGGGCGGAGACTGCGGGATTCGCATGTCTGCGTCCATGGCGCAGCCGCCCTCGTCCACAGCCACGCGCGCCAAAAAAAAGCTCTGGATAAAAGACGAAATCGCGCAGCGGGCGAGATCGCGGAGAACGAAAAGGCCTCGTCCGCATGTTCGCGGGCGAGGCTTGCTTTTTGTGGGTCGCCTAGGCTAGCGCGTCATCATGACCGGCGATCCAACGCTCACGCGATCGTAGAGGTCGGAAACGTCCTCGTTCAACATTCGTATGCAGCCGTAGGAGGCGGCGGTGCCGATTGACGCGCGCATCCTCTGGGTCGTGCCGTGAATCGCCACTTCGCCGCTGCTGAGCGTCAAAGCGCGCACGCCCATCGGGTTGCGCGGCGAACCGCCACGGATGAAATTCGGCAGTTCCGGGTGGTCGGCTTTCACCACCGCTGGCGGAACCCAGTCGGGATTGACATATTTTCCCTCGATGGACGTGGCTCCCGACCATTCCTTGCCACGCTTGGGAACGGCGACGGGATAGCTGATGGCGACTCCTGTATCGACGACATAGAATAGCCTTCGCTGGCTGGCGCTGATCACGACGGTGCCGGGAGCGACGTGGGGAGAGAATGAGACGATGTTGCGCGCGTTCGCGTCTTGCGGAAGCGCGGCGACGCCAAGTCCGACGACTGTCGCCATCACAACTGCCTGAAGCGTTCCGGTTAGCCCCACGGCGCGGGATCGACGCAAAAAAGCAAACAGATTACGCATGACGCTACACCCTCGTGTTGAAGCCTCGACAGCGACTTCTCGAATGGCGGCAGTCTAACTTTCGCCATGATCTTGTCGAAACGTTTCGCGTCTTCAGGTTATGGCTTAACGTTAAGATAATTTGGGATGTTCTAACTTCGCGACCGCTTCGCTTGAGATCATCGCTTCAAGATTGCGCCATCCTTTGGTCGAAATTCATGCGCATTGCGCACTTGCAGGGTAACTGGCGCGGGCGCGGTAGTAAGGCATGAGCGAGACAGCCGGACCGCCGAAGATTTTTGATCGCGCGCTGCTGCGCCGGCGCTTGCGCCGCGCCCTTTCAAACGGGGCGCCGGATTTCCTGATGACGCGCGCCGCCGACGATCTGCTCGATCGCCTGCTGACGGTGAAGCGCGAATTTCCACGCGCGCTCGATCTCGGTTCGCCAAGCGAACATTTCGCGCAAGCCGTCGTGGCGAGCGGCCGTGCGCGGCCTTTGCGCGCGAGCGGCCATGCCGGCGACGTCATCGCTGACGAGGAAGCGCCGCCCTTCGCGCCGGGCTCATTTGATTTGATCGTCTCGGGCATGTCGCTTCAGTGGGTCAACGATCTGCCCGGCGCGCTAGCGCAAGCGAGACGCATGCTTGCGCCGGACGGACTCTTCCTCGCCTGCCTCGCCGGCGGCGCCAGTCTTGTCGAGCTTCGCGCCGCCTTGGCGCAGGCCGAAGAAGAAATCACTGGCGGCGCGAGCCCCCGTGTATCGCCGTTCGTCGACGTGCGCGACATGGGCGGGCTGCTGCAGCGGGCCGGCTTCGCTCTGCCGGTCGCCGACGTCGACAGCTTCACGCTGCGCTATGATTCAATCTTCGGGCTGATGAAAGATCTGCGCGCGATGGGCGCCGCCAACGTCCTTGTCAAACGGTCTCGCAAACCCCTGCGGCGCGACGTGGTTGCGCGCGCGGCGCAAATCTACGCCGAGCGCTTCTGCGACGCCGATGGACGCGTGCGCGCGAATTTCGACATCGTTTGGGCCTCGGGTTGGGCGCCGCATGAGAGTCAACAAAAGCCGGCAAAGCCCGGCTCGGCCGTAATGAGTCTCGAAGACGCGATGCGATCAGCCCGCGAGCGCGACGCCTGAACTCGAGCGCTTATTGATCACACCGGATCATGCGATCGATAATGAATCGCTCAACATCAAAATTTTGGAGCAGGTTCTCATCGAAAAAGTCTGTCATCTTTTTCGGAACCAGCTCTAAGGCGCGACCTCCACCTCGACGCTGCGGGTTTTAACGGGCGCAGGCTCCCATGGCCGCTGATAGGCGAAGACGATTTCGGCATGTCCGGCTTTGAGCGCGCGGATTTTCCAATGGCGCACGCTGGGGCTGCCGACCATGCGCCGCCGCCTGCCCCCGCGGCCGCCGTCCGATATCGACAAAATGTCGAGATCATGGCTCGCGGCCGGATCAATGCGCCAGGAGTAGCCGGTCGTCATATTCTCCTGCAGCGAAAAGATCGCGCTGCCGCCCGGCGCGAGCTTGATGACGTCATCCGCCTGCGCGGGGAACGCGATGAAAAAGCTAAATAGCAGCAGGCGCGACAGCAGACGCTTCATGAGTTTCCTTTCGCACGGCAAACCGTAGCGATGCTGCGGGCGCCGTCGGCTTCCAAGTCTCGCAAGCTAATATACGCTGGGAATGAGCCGCGCCGTACGTGCGCGATAGGAATCATAGGCCGCGCCGAACTCCGAGCTCAACAAGCGTTCCTCGGCGTGTTCATCCGCGCGACGAGCGGCGGGATGTTCAAAAGCGCCAAGAGGACGCCCACCGCCGTATTGAACGCCAGCGCGCGCCGGACTGGCGAAGTAGGCGTCAACCCCGCCTGAAGGATCGCCAGCGCGAGATAAAGGCCGATGGACAGCGCCACGGCCAGGGCGCGGATCAACAGCGGACACATGGAAATCATGGATCCAACTTACTGGTCGATCCCCGAGCGACGCACGGGACCAGCGAAAGGTTGCACCTTACTTACGGTGCTTCGAAGCCTGGCTGCGCGTGGCGAACCAGACTGACTTTACCTGGCCAGGGCATTTTCCGCATGTCACGCGTCGGGCTGACGTAAGCGCAAAGCCCGCGCGCGAGGCACGCGTCCGTCGTCACGGGACGTGCGCTCGCCGCAGTAGAGAACATGCCGCCAATGCATGCGGCGATCGCGAGGATGAGGAGATTTCGCATAACAAACTCCTTTAAAAATAGAGGGAGAATAGCAGGCTATTTAGCGCCTTCCGCAATCTGTGGAAGCGGGACATTGACCCCCAGCAGCAGTTGGAATAATGGTCGAAATGGACCATTTATTGGTCCATATGAGGCGCCGATGAAGATTTCCGTGACCGAAGCCAAGGGGCAGCTTACCGAGCTTGTCCGACGCGCCGAAGCCGGGGAGGAAATCATCCTCACACGGCATGGCCAGCCGGCCGCTCGTCTGGCGCCCGCGAAAGCCTCTTTAGACCGCAGAGCGCGTCGTAAGCTGCTCCAAGCAGTGCGCGCCTCTGGCGCGGCCAAGGCGACCGCAGGCGCTGACGCCGCCCGCAGCCATGACTTCCTTTATGACGAGAATGGTCTGCCGAAATGATCGCTGTGGACACATCCGCGTTGATGGCGATCATCCTCGATGAAGCTGAAGCCGAAAGATGCAGCAAAGTCCTGGAAGCCGAAAAGTCTGTGCTGATCTCGGCGGTAACTGTGGCGGAAGCTCTCATTGTCGCGCAGCGGCGCAACGTCGGGGAGGAGATGTCGCGCCTGATCGATGGGCTCGGATTCGACGTTTTGAACGTCACGCCTGCGTCCGCGCGTCGCGTCGCCGAGACCTATGCGCGATGGGGCAAGGGTTCGCATCCGGCGGGACTGAATTTCGGCGATTGCTTCGCCTACGAAGCCGCCAAGGAACATTCCTGTCCCTTGCTCTACGTCGGCGACGATTTTGCGCAAACGGATATTGAGCGGCTCTAAATTTGCTCTACTCCCACTCGATCGTCCCCGGCGGCTTCGACGTCACATCGTACACCACGCGGTTGACGCCCTTCACCTCATTGATGATGCGCGTCGCCGCGCGGCCGAGGAAATTCATGTCGAAGGGATAGAAATCCGCGGTCATGCCATCGCTTGACGTCACCGCGCGCAACGCGACGACGTAATCATAAGTGCGTCCGTCGCCCATCACGCCGACAGAACGCACCGGCAGCAGCGCCGCGAAGGCCTGCCAGATGTCGTCATACAATCCCGCTTTGCGGATCTCGTCGAGATAGACGGCGTCGGCCTTGCGCAAGATCGCCAGCTTCTCGCGGGTGATGAGGCCAGGGCAACGGATGGCGAGTCCGGGCCCCGGAAACGGATGTCGCCCGACGAACGCTTCCGGCAGTCCGAGTTCGCGCCCGAGCGCGCGCACCTCGTCCTTAAAGAGTTCGCGTAGCGGCTCCACGAGCCGCATATTCATGCGCTCCGGCAATCCGCCGACATTATGATGCGACTTGATCGTCACCGAGGGGCCGCCGGTGAAGGAGACGCTCTCGATCACATCCGGATAGAGCGTGCCTTGTGCGAGAAACTGCGGCGCGCCGCGCCCGTCCTGCGCGATCTTCTTCGCCTCGGCTTCGAACGTCTCGATGAACAGCCGACCGATGGTCTTGCGCTTCACTTCCGGATCGTCGACCCCCTCGAGCGCGCCGAGGAACAGGTCCGCCGCTTCAACGTGATGCAGCGGAATATTATAGTGATCGCGAAAGAGCCGCACGACTTCTTCCGCCTCACCCTGTCGCAACAGGCCGTGATCGACGAAGACGCAGGTCAAACGCTCGCCGATCGCTTCATGGATGAGCACCGCCGCGACGGCGCTGTCGACGCCCCCCGACAGACCGCAGAGCACCCGCCCGTCGCCGACCTGGCGCCGGATGGCCGCGATCGCCTCGCCGCGAAACGCCGCCATGGTCCAGTCGGACTTCAGCCCCGCGACCTTGTGCACGAAATTCGAAAGCAGCCTGGCGCCGTCCGGCGTATGCACAACCTCGAGATGAAACTGCACGCCGTAATAGCGCCGCCGTTCATCCGCGATCGCGGCGAAAGGCGCGTTTTCCGAAGCGGCGATGACGCGAAAGCCTTCCGGCAGCTTCGTCACGCGATCGCCATGGCTCATCCAGACAGGAAAGCTGCCGCCCTTCGCCCACACGCCATCGAGCAGCGCGCTCTGCTCCAGCGCCGTCACATCGGCGCGGCCGAATTCGCGATGATGGCCGCCCTCGACAAGCCCGCCGAGCTGGGTCGCCATCGTCTGCTCGCCATAGCAGATGCCGAGCACCGGCACGCCGGAGTCGAAAACGCTTTGCGGCGCCCGGGGAGAGCCTTCTTCGGTCACCGAGCACGGCCCGCCCGAAAGGATCACCGCCTTGGGCCGGATGTCGGCGAAAGCGCGCTCGGCGTTCTGGAACGGCGCGATTTCGCAATAGACGCCCGCTTCGCGCACGCGCCGCGCGATGAGCTGCGTCACCTGCGAGCCGAAATCGACGATCAGCACCTTATCGTGGCGATCGGCGATGTCGTGATGGAAGGCGTCGGGCGCGGTGGTCATGGGCAAACCTGATTGAACCGCAGTTCACCGTCATGGCCGGGCTTGTCCCGGCCATCCACGCCGGGCGCCGCGGAATGTCGGCGTGGATGCCCGCGACAAGCGCGGGCATGACGCTCGGTGGAGCACTCGGACTGGTCTTACTCAGCGCTTCGCCAAGATACAAATGTAAAACCCGTCCGTGCCGCTTGTCGCCGGCGACAGGCGAATGCCCGGCCCGTGCGGCGAGGCGAAGCGGGCGAGGTCGGGGAGGCCGGCGCTTTCCGTAATTTCGGCGGCTGAACGCGCCGTAAAATCGGGATTGGCGGCTAGAAAGGCCGCGATCTGGTCCTCGTTTTCCTCGCACAGCGCTGAACAGGTGACGTAAACGAGCCGACCACCGGGCTTCACGAAGCGGACGGCCATCGCCAGGAGTTCGCGCTGCTCCTTCAATCTTCGGTCCAGCGCGCCTGGCGCGAGCCGCCATTTGGCGTCAGGGTGGCGCCGCCACGCGCCGGTCCCCGTGCAGGGCGCATCGATCAGCACGAGG
>JALHNR010000168.1:6965-8877 GCA_022843525.1 Methylocystis sp.
AGGCGTAGATCTGCCCGCGATTATGCATCTGCCCGGCGAGCGCCAGCGCCTTGCCGCCGCCGCCGGCGCAAAGATCGAGAACCTGCTCGCCGGGCCCAGCGGCGCAGAGCAGCGCCGCAAGCTGCGACGCCTCGTCCTGCGGCTCGACGAGCCCCTTCACATAAGCGGTCTCGGCGGTCAGCGCCGGGCCCCGCCCCTGCCCCGCCTCGATGCGCAGGCCGATCGGCGATAGCGGCGTCGGCGCGGGAGCGAGATGCGCGAGCTTTTCAAGCGCCTGCTCGCGCGAGCATTTCAGAATATTGACGCGCAGATCGACAGGCGCGCGGGCGGCGAGCGCCGCGCCTTCTTCCGCCGCGCGCGCCCCGAACGCCGCCTCAAAATGCGACGCCAGCCATTCCGGATAGTCGCCGCGCACATGATCCGGCGCGTCAGCGAGCGAGGCCGTCTCCAACCGATGGCGCTCCTCGTCCGAAAGCGGGGCCGGCGCATGACCCGCGCCCGAGCAGAGCGCCGCGATCGCCTCGGCGTCCTGGCCGCGCGCCTCGCGCAGCGCGCCCAGCATGATCGCGCGCGGATCGTCCGCGCCCATGACATAGATGGCCGAAGCGCGCTTCCTCAGCGCATCGAAGACGAGGCTGGCGATGGCGGCGCGATCCTTCGAGCCGGCGAAACGATGCGCGATGCCCCAGTCCTTTAGCGCCTCGGCGGCGGGTCGGCGGCGCTTTGCAACATCGTCCAGCACCTCGATCGCGGCGGAGATATGTGCGGCGGGAGTCATCGGCACGCCGTCCAAGAGGCGCGCGATGGACATAATTCCGTCGCCACAGCCAAGCTCTTACGCAAGAGGCGCGAAGATGCGCGCCCTCTCGAGAAATGTGGACGAAACTGATGCGACGCCTTCATCTGATCTTTGCTTCGCTTTTCGCTTTGTCGCTCGCCGCCTGTGCGACGCAGCCCCCGCCGCCACCGGATTATCCGCCGCCGCCGATGCGCAAGCTCGACGCCAAAACTCAGCTCGAAACCGGCCGGACATATTAGGTCCGACGTCAATCGAACTTGCCGGCGGCGCGATGTATCGCATGGATGCGACGGATCGTGCCCGTCGCCGAGCGATAGACGATCGTCTCGGTGTCGATCGTCGTCTTGCCGAGCGACACGCCGCCGACGAGCGGTCCGGCGGTGACCCCGGTCACGCAGACGACGACGTCGCCCGCCGCCATGTCGCCGACCGAATATTTGCGGCGCGGATCGAGAAGGCCCAGACGCTGCGCCTGCGCGATCTGATCGCGCGTTTCGAGCGCCAGCCGTCCCTGCATCTGGCCGCCGGCGCATCGCAGGACGCAGGCGGCGAGCACGCCTTCCGAAGCGCCGCCCCGGCCAAGATACATGTCGACGCCGGTTTCAAAAGGATGGGTGGTGAGAATGATCGCCGCCACGTCGCCGTCAGTGATGAGGCGCACGCAGGCGCCGGCGTTGCGGCAATTGCGGATGATTTCCGCGTGGCGCGGCCGGTCGAGAATGCTGACTGTGATTTCGCTCGCCCGCACGCCCTTGGCGATCGCAAGCGCTCTGATGTTGTCGCCGGGGTCGCGATCGAGATCGACCGTTCCCTCGGGGTAGCCCGGACCGATGGCGATCTTGTCCATGTAAACGTCGGGCGCATGAAGGAGCGATCCCGCCGGCGCCATGGCGACGACGGCCATCGAGCCCGGCATGTCCTTGGCGCAAAGCGTCGAGCCTTCGAGCGCCGCGACGCCGAGATCGACGCGTGGACCAACGCCCGCCCCGATTTCTTCGCCGATGTAGAGCATCGGCGCGGCGTCCGCATCGCCCTCGCCGATCACGATGCGCCCGCGCACGGGAAGCTGCGACAGTTCCTCGCGCATCGCCTCGGCCGCGGCGAGGTCCGCGG
>JALHNR010000169.1 GCA_022843525.1 Methylocystis sp.
TTGACGTATCTAAACCGCTTGCGCCGAAGCCGGTTTCACAAGAGCGGTTAGGCGACGCCCTTCGATTCGCGCCAAATTTTTCTGTCTATGTCCTGCCGCCTGACGCTGTCTGCCTGTATTCGGAGGACAGAAAGTTCTTCCTTCGAGGCGCGCTCTATTGCGCGCTGGCGGAGCGGATCGGCGCGGGCGAGGACTCCGACGCCATACGTCAGGCGCTCTCCGCACAGTTTCCCGTCGACTCAATAGACGAGGCGTTCAAGCGACTGCTTGATCGCCGATTCGTCGTCCCGGCGGGCGCATCCGATGGCGTTGCGGCGGCTTATTGGGCGAGTCTCGGCCTGCAGCCCGAGGACGCCGCGAAAAATCTGCAGAAGGTCTCCGTTCAGATCGAAGCCATCGGGATCGGCGGCGCGCGGGAGCTGGAGAAGGCGCTGGACGTTTTCGGCGTCAGGGTCGTGAAGCGCGGAGGCGATCTGACCATCGCCTTGGTCGGCGATTATCTTGAAGGTCAGCTCGCGGAGTTCAACCGCCGGCGGCTCGAGGCGAAGCAGGATTGGCTGTTGGTGCAGCCTTCCGGCGTTTTCCCGCTGGTCGGCCCGATCTTCAGCCCGGGCAAGAGCGCCTGCTGGAGATGCCTCGCCGATCGCATGAACTGGAATCGACAGGTCAAGGCTTTCCTCGGCCGCAAGGAGGCGCGCTGCGTCGCTGTTTCGCCGCTCGGCGCCAATCCGCTCGGCCTGAGCGGCGCCGGCATCGCCGCCGCAGAAATCGCCAAGGCGATCGCCAGCGGCTTCCGCACCGATCTGCACGAGCACATCGTGAGCCTGGACCTGATGGGCTCGACGGTGGCCCGTCATTATGTGCCGGCTCGGCCGCAATGCCCAAGCTGCGGCGAGCCCGAGCTGCGCGATCCCGCGCGAGCGCCCACGCCCATCCCGCTGCATGCCGGCAGCGCGAGCGTCGTGACGAGCGGGGGCTACAGATCGGTCGCGCCGGGCGACACTCTTGCGCGCAATCGCAAGCATGTGAGCCCGCTGACCGGCGTCGTATCGCATCTCGATCGGATCAAAAGCCAACAGCCGCTCGACGCGAGCTTCATCGCCAGACATAATTTTTCGCCGCGCCCCGAAACCGTTGACGCCCTTCAGGCCGGACTGAGCGGAGACAGCTATGGCAAGGGCAGCGTCGCCGAACAGGGCGAAGCCAGCGCGCTGATGGAGGCGATCGAGCGCTATTGCGGGATTTTCCAGGGCGACGAGATCAGGACCGTCCGACGATTTACGGATTTCCCGGCCGGCGAGGCGATCCTGCCCGACGACATCCTGCTCTATAGCGACGCGCAATATGAGCAGGGCGCGAAAAGCGGCGGCTGCGGCGAGGGCGCAAAGCGCTTCGACGCCGCCGCGGAGGCGGAATGGTCGCCAGTGTGGTCGCTGCGCGATGAATGTTTCAAATACGTTCCCACCGGCCTTCTGTATTTCTTCCACGAGTCCGACTGCGCGAACCAGATCAGCGCCGATTCGAACGGTTGCGCGGCGGGCAATACGATCGAGGAAGCCATTATTCAGGGTTTCCTCGAACTCGTTGAGCGGGACGCCTATGCGATCTGGTGGTACAACCGTTTGCGTCGTCCGGAGATTGATCTCGACAAGCTCGGCGACAGCTATGTGCGCGACCTCCGCGCCGTCTTCGCGAGGATGGGCCGCGACGTCTGGGCGCTGGACATAACGAGCGATCTTGGCATTCCCGTCGTCGTCGCCGTGGCCCATTGGATCGAGGACGGACGGGAATATATCGAAGTCGCAGCGGGCGCGCATTTCGATCCAAGGATCGCGACGCTGCGCGCCATGACCGAACTCAACCAGTTTCTTGCCATCGAGAGCCTCAGCGGCCGTCCCGAGCTCGGGCCCGACGACGATTATGGAGGCGACCCTCTGCCGCTGCGCAAGCACGCCTATATGCGGCCGCAGGGCAAGGCGTCCTTCGGGCGGTCGCGGTTCAAGAATTTTGCTCAACTCGACGGCCGCGACCAGGTGCTGGCCTGCGTCAAGCTCGCCGCGCGGGCTGGGCACGATTTCCTCGTCCTCGATCAGACGCGCCCCGACATTGACGTGCCGGTGGTCCGGGTGATCGTTCCGGGACTGCGGCATTTCTATCGCCGCTTCGGCCCCGGACGTCTCTACGACGTGCCCATCGCGCTGGGTCTGCGCAAGCGGCCGGTGCGCGAAGCCGATGTCAATCCCTTGTTCCCCCGCACCTAATTTGCTTAGCGATACGCCCCAACCGCCGGCGCCGCCGGCAAGGCTCTTCGCGCGACTCAATCCTGGCGTCACGCTCGAGCCCAACGCCACCGGCGGACTCTCCGCGCTTTTCGACGGTCGGACCGTGGAGTTCGGAACATTCGGCGCCGATGTCGCAGAGCGCGCCGCCGACTTCGAGACGGGCGTGGCGTTCGACGGGGAGCCGGACGACGAGATGAGCGAACTCGTCCGCAGGCTGGCGCTTTACGGACTCGTGGAATATCGCCTGGCGCGCGCGCCGAGCGGTCCCGATCTCATCGTCATCGAGCCGCAGATGCGCGACTATGCGCCACGGATGATCGCGGTGGACGAGGATCGCGCGGTGGCGCTGTCGCGCTTCGCCTATATTCGGCGGCGCGGCGCCGACATGGTGCTCGAGTCTCCGCGCGCATGCGCGCTCTTCCGACTGTGCGATCCTAGCGTTGCAGCAATGATCGCGCATCTGTCGGAGGCGCGTACGGTGAGAGAGCTCCGCACTTCGCCCAACTTTCCGGGCGTCGAGCTGCTGGCGCTGCTCCTTGACGGCGAGATCCTGTTCACGCCCGACCGTGACGGCGACACAGCGCTTCGCGCGGCCGAAGGCGACGACGATCTCATCTTATGGGATTTCCACGATCTGCTGTTCCACACTCGCAGCACGAACGGGCGTCACGCCAATCCCTCCGGCGGAATCTATGCCCACGCGCATCTCGCAGCGCTGCCGCCGGCGGTACGGCCGAGCTGGCCTGGGCCGGCGATCGACCTGAAGACGCTTGATGCGGCTCCGCCTTCGGCTTTTGCGACACTGTTGCGGCGCCGACGCTCGACTCGCGCCTTCGATGAACGTCGCCCGATCACGCTGGCGGAGGTGGCGCGGCTCCTCGACGGCGCTGCAAGAATCATATCGCGAGAGCGAAAGACTGACGAAGACGAGGATGAGTCGTTGGAGGTCGCCCCTCGTCCCTATCCATCGGGTGGCGCGAGCTACGAATTGGAGCTCTATCTCGCCGTCGATAGATGTGAGGGCCTGGCGCGCGGCTTCTATCATTACGACGCCAGCCGCCACGCGCTTGTTTTGATCGAGACGAACGCGCATTGGCTCACGGCAATGCTGGAGGACGCGCAATTCGCCATGGGCGCGCCGGCGGTCCCGCAAGTCCTCGTCACAATGGCGGCGCGATTTAGCCGCGTGTCCTGGAAATATAGCGGCTTCGCCTATGCGCTCGTTCTGAAACATGTCGGCGTGCTGATGCAGACGCTCTATCTGATGGCCGCGGAGATGGAGATCGGGGCCTGCGCGATCGGCGTCGGGGACATCGACCTCTTCGCCAAAATGACGGGGCTCGCGTTTCACGTCGAAGGATCTGTCGGCCAGATCGCGATCGGACGCGGCGTTCAAAGCGATTCAACGCCGCTCGCCGATTGACGGCGCATCGCCAGCGCGACTGACAGATCTGCGATCAGGTATCGTCCCATGACCGGCGCAGCACGACGCGATGTTTTGATCGGAGCCGGGACATCCGCTCTGGCGGTCGCGACCGCGCCATGGTCGCGCGGGGCGTTGGCTCAGAAGACCCATTCCCTTCCCGCATCGGAGTGGGATTACGGCGCCATCAAAGATCTCGTGGCCGCCTTGCGGGCGAGAAAGATTTCCGCGCTGGAGCTCACGGATTGCGCGATTGCGCGCATCGAAACGGGAGACCGCCGCGTCAATGCCGTCGTCGTGCGAGACTTCGAACGCGCGCGAGAGGCGGCCAAGGCGGCGGATATCGCACTGTCTCGCGGAGAGAGGCGCGCACTGCTTGGCGTCCCGATGACGGTGAAGGAATCTTTCGATATCGCCGGACTGCCGACGACCTGGGGCGACCCGCGGTTCAAGCGCTTCATGCCGCAAGCAGACGCCTTGGTCGTGGCGCGTTTGAAGAATGCGGGCGCTGTCATCCTTGGAAAAACCAATGTTCCGCTGATGCTGAGCGATTGGCAGACCTACAACGACATCTACGGCACAACCAACAATCCTTGGAATCTTCGGCTCACGCCAGGGGGATCCTCGGGCGGCTCGGCGGCGGCGCTCGCTTGCGGTTTCGGGCCGCTGTCGATCGGCTCGGACCGTGGCGGTTCGTTGCGCGCGCCAGCGCATTATTGCGGCGTCTATGCACACAAGCCGACATCAGGTCTTGTGCCTAATCGCGGACTGACCCCGCCGGGCGCGCCGCCCTTGCCGCGTGATGGCGATCTCGGAGTCATCGGTCCTATGGCGAGAAGCGCTGCGGACCTCGCGCTTGCGCTCGATGTGATCGCAGGACCGGACGAGGAGCGCGCCGGCGCCGGCTACCGGCTGGTTTTGCCCTCCGCCCGGCACGATAAGCTTAGGGACTTTCGCGTTCTCGTCATCGACACGCATCCGCTTGGCCGTACCGCCAGCGGGGTGAGGGCGGCGCTCGGTCGATTGTCGGAGCGGCTCGTCCGTACGGGGGCCAAACTCGCGCACGCCAGTCCTTTGCTGCCCGACCTTGCCGAATCGGCGCGTCTTTATGTTCGGCTGTTGTCCGCATTTTGGGGCGCGGATTTGCGACCCAGCGTCTATGCCAGGCTTCGCGGCGCGGCCGCAGCGCTGTCGCCCCGGAACCGGAGCCTCGCGGCCGAACGTACGCGCGGCGCGGTCATCAGCCATCGGGATTGGCTCGCGGCGGACGGGGCGCGGAGCGAGCTTCAGGAGCGGTGGCGAGAGTTCTTTCGTGACTGGGACGTCGTGCTCTGCCCGGCGATGCCGACGCCCGCTTTTCCGCACGATCATTCGCCGATCGAGTCGCGACGCATCCAGATCGACGGCCGATCCAACGCCTACCTCGACGCCCAAATTGTGTGGGCGGAGGTTGCTACGACCGCCGGCCTACCGGCGACCGTGGCGCCGATCGATCGAACAGAGACCGGCTTGCCGATCGGCGTGCAGATCATAGGACCTTACCTCGAAGATCGCACGACGATCGCCTTCGCTGAACTCCTCGAGCGGGAGTTCGGCGGTTTCGCGCCTCCGCCGGATTACGCGTAGGTCATTGAGGGCAACGCCGCCATCCGCGCTCTTCGTAACCCAACTGACGCGTCGCTGGCGTTAAGTTCTCCGCGGCGACGGCAACGCCTGCGGGGCGACTAAGCCGAGCTGTCATTGACGACAGCCACAGGGCGCCGGCCTGCGTCGCGCACAACAATCATCGGCTGTCGGCGCGCGCCTTCAGGTCGTCTCCACAATTCCCAAAACCGCGCCGATCTTCTGCGCCAACTGCTCGATCGAGAATGGCTTTGGCAGGAAATTTACGCCGCGATCGAGCACGCCATTATGAATTACCGCGTTTCGCGAAAACCCCGTTGTAAACACCACCTTCAGATCGGGACGACGGCGCAGCGCCTGTTCCGCAAGGGCGCGACCGTTCATGTCTGGCATAACGATATCGGTGAATAGCAGCGCAATCTGAGGATTGGCGTCGATAAGCGCAAGCGCCTCGGCGCCGTTCCCCGCAGCGAGCGCGCTATATCCCAAGTCATGCAACATCGCGACGGCGACGCTCCGCATCCGGTCCTCGTCTTCGACCACGAGGATGAGCATCTCCGGCGCGCCCCTCAAAGCCGGCCCGATATCGCTCGTCTGGTGAGTTGGAGCGGCGATTTCTCGTTCGACGACGAAGCGCGGCAGGTAAATCTTCACGGTCGTGCCCTGGCCAGGCTCCGAATAGATTTTGATGTGCCCGCCCGACTGCTTGACGAAGCCGAATACTTGACTGAGGCCGAGTCCCGTTCCCTTGCCAGGGCCCTTGGTTGTGAAGAACGGCTCAAAGGCCTTGGCGATAACCTCCAGCGGCATGCCGGCTCCAGTATCGCTGACCGCGACCAATACGTACTGACCCTCCTTCACTTCGGCGTGTTCCCGGGCGTAGCGGTCGTCGATATAGGCGTTCGAGGTCTCGATCGTCACCTTGCCTTCGTCGTTCATCGCGTCGCGGGCGTTGACGGCCAAGTTCAATAGCGCGCTCTCGAGTTGATTGGGGTCGACATGGACCCGCCAGATCCCGCTCGCCAGAACCGTCTCGACGTTGATGGATTCGCCAAGGGTGCGCCGGATCATCTCCGCCATGCCGCCCACCAACTTATTGGCGTCCACGGCCTGGGGCGCGAGCGGCTGCTGCCGCGAAAAGGCGAGTAGGCGATGGGTTAAAGCTGCCGCGCGTTCGACGCATTCCATGGCCTTGTCGATCAAGCTGTCCTGGTCTATTTCGCCGCGCGCCATCTTGCGCTTCAGGAGGTTGAGGCATCCGACGATGACCGCAAGCATATTGTTGAAGTCATGCGCCAGTCCGCCTGTAAGTTGACCGACCGCTTGCATTTTTTGAGACTGTCTGAGTTGGCTTTCCACGCGCTCCCGCCGTTCGCTTTGCTCGGCTGCGAGGGTGAGCGCATTTTGAAGCGCAATATTGGCTGTTTGGAGTTCGCCAACCTGCCTCTGTCGGTCCTTGAGGGTCGCCCAACCCAGGAGAGCCGCTAACAGGAGAGCGCCTGTAACGCCGAACTGCGTCAACGTCACCGTCCAGCGCATTTCGGCGTTTCTTTTCGTCAAGAGGCGCTCTTCTTCGGCGAGCATTTCGGCGATGATGCTGCGCGCCTCGTCCATGAGCTGTTTGCCGGCGTTAACGCTATCGGTCACAGACATATCCGGCGTGATCCGGCGTTCCTGAATGCTTTTTTGTAATGAAGCCAGTCTTTCCGCCGCGACCGAACGCAAGCGGTCCAGTCGTTGCTTCTGCTTTTCGTTGTCTGATAGAGCCCCCTCCAACGTCGCCCAGCGTTCGCCGATCGTTTGGTCGGCGTGACGGAACCGCTCCAAAAACGCTTCGTTGCCCGTCAGCAAGAACCCCCGCTGGCCGGTTTCCGCATCCTGAAGGGTGGAGAGAGCTTGCAGAAGCGCTGTGCGCGCTGAAAGCGTGTGCTCGACCCATGCTTGAGCCATCACCTGTTTCTCAAGGGAGAGGGCCGCGCCAACGATCGCTGCGACGAGAAGTCCAAAGATAGTCCAGGACAGGGTCTTTCTCGGAAGCGTAACCGTTACTGTCATTTTCCATGACCTGTTTCACGACCTGGCAAACAGGCGACGCGATCAGATTTACACGAGTGCGGGGTCTGTCAACCTCCCGCTCCATTGGCCCGCGTGCGAAAGGACGGCGCGACGTCTCTCCCGAGGACGCGCCACGCGCCGCGCGCGCCTTGATGACAGCGCAATTTCACGAGTCTTTGTGGAATGCCTCGAGCGTTAGCGCGGCGGGCGCGCCCACCGGCTCATGAGTCGCTCGGGTTAAGAGGCGCCGGTGATCACGGCCACTGACCGATCGCCCTGCGCTCCAGACGCTTCGATCTACGTTCGAGCCGCTTCCATGTTCTGAGCGGGAATGGTGTGGCTCGTCTTATCCCAACTCAACGGGCGCCCGCGCACTTTATGGCGCCAAACGAAAATATAGAGCGCGCGCAACGCCGCGGAGAAATTAATGAAGTTCGAGAAAACGACCCTCGGCGCCGCCATCAGGCCTTGGCCGAACCCATAGATCGACGTCGTAAAGATCATTCGCTGGATGAGCCGGTTGACGAGCAACAGGATGTTGATGAAGAACACGACCCGCAGAGTGGGGTCGAGCATTGAATAGCCGGCGATGCGCCATTCTTCGCTCACTGTTCCAAGAAGAAGGATCGCAACTGCGTCGAAGGCCAGGAAATAGGCGACGACGGCGATGATGCCGGACAGGATGCCCTTGCGGTCGCGTAGAAAAAATAGCCTCTCGGTAAGCGTGTTGCCCCAGCCGAGCTTCGAGGCCCCCTGAAACCCAATTCCCAGGAGCCAGCGTGCGCGCTGGCGATAGGCGGCCCGGTAGTCGCTCGGAAAATGTTCTCTCGCCGCGATCGCGAGCGGCGTTGCGATCCGTTGCACCTGATCGGTCCCCTGCGGAATATCCAGCGTATAGGGAGCCTCATTGAGAACGAATGCGGATTTCAGGCCAAGGCTCTTCATCGCGAAGGCGACGTCGTAGTCCTCGGTCAAAGCAACTGGGTCGAACACCTCGCCCTGTCGCCAGGACTTCAGCGCTTCGATCGCTCTCCGGCTGAAGCAGGCGGCCACGCCGGCGCACGGAATAACCCCTGTAAGACGCTGCCGGACAAACAGATCCTTATTATGAAACTCCGCGAACTCATCCATGTAGGTGCCCGCCGTCATTTGAAGGAGCGTGCGCCGAAAGGAATATACGGGGATCTGGATGAAATCGTAGGTGGCGATCAGCGCGCTGAACAGCGGAAATTCCAGCGGATGGATGACATCCTCGCTGTCATGGAGCACATAACCCGCGAACTCGATGTTCGAAGCCTTCTCATACTCGCCGATGGCCGCGATGACGGAATTGAGACAGTCGGCTTTCGTGGTTGGCCCATCATGAGGGCCGACGACGAGACGGATATTCTCCGGACGTTCCGCCGCCGCCCTGAGCACTTCCCGTTGGGTCGCCGCATCATTCGGATAAGCGCCGACAAAAAAGATCGTCGTCGGGG
>JALHNR010000170.1 GCA_022843525.1 Methylocystis sp.
TTTGGAGTCGAAGCGACGGAACTGATTCAGGGCTTCGTCATCGCCATGAATCTCGAGACGACCGAAGAAGAGCTGATCCGCACGATCTTTCCGCATCCGACACTGTCGGAGACGATGCATGAGAGCGTGCTCGCGGCCTTCGGCCGTGCGATTCACGTTTGAGGCGACTACCGGATGAACTATTCGCTTAGCCTGTCATTCCCGGCGGGCCGAAGGACTGACCGGGAATCCAGAGCCGATCCAGAAATGCTGGTTTTGCTCTGGATTCCCGATCGCGCACCAATGAAACCTCTGCACGCCGCCGTCCCCGCGCGTCAGCTCTGCAGCACATAGGTTCCCGGCGCGTCGCAGAGCGCTTCGGCCATCCCAGGCGGCGCGACCGTCGGGCCGGATCGGGCGGCGAGCCAGGCGCTCCATTCCGGCCACCATGATCCTTCCCTGACAGCCGCGATCTTCACCCATTCCGCGGGGTCGGCGTAATGCTCGCCGTCCACGCGGTGCGTGAAGCGGTACTCGCCGCGCTTCTTCTCGGGCGCCGAGACAATGCCGGCGTTGTGCCCGCCGCTCGTCAGCAGGAAGGTGATTTGCGCGTCGGCGAGCAGGTGGATCTTATAAACCGAGCGCCAGGGCGCGACATGATCGCGCTCGGTGCCGACGGCGAAAATCGGGGCGCGAATGTCGCTGAGGGCGACGGCGCCGCCGCTCACGCGCAGCCGGCCTTCGGCGAGATCGTTGTTGAGGAAGAGCCGCCGCAGATATTCCGAATGCATCTTATAGGGCATGCGCGTCGCGTCGGCGTTCCAGGCCATCATATCGGTCATCGGCTCGCGCTCGCCCATGAGATAGGATTTCAGCGCATAGGACCAGACAAGATCATTGGAGCGCAGGAGTTGGAACGCGCCGGCCATCTCTTTGGAATCGAGAAAGCCGTGCTCCCACATCAGATCTTCGAGAAAGTTGAGTTGGCTTTCATTGACGAAGAGCGTCAGTTCTCCGGCTTCGGTGAAATCGGTTTGCGCAGCCAGGAGCGTCAGGCTCTTGAGGCGATCATCATTGTCGCGCGCCATGGCCGCCGCGGCGATGGCGAGCAGCGTTCCGCCCAGGCAATAGCCGGCCGCATGGATCTTTCGATCCGGCATGAGCCGCGAGATCACGTCGAGCGCGGCCATCACGCCGAGCCTACGATAGGCGTCCATGTCGAGATCGCGATCTTCGGCGCTCGGATTGCGCCAGGAGATCATGAAGACGGTGAAGCCTTGCTCGGTCAAAAACCGCACGAGCGAATTATGCGGCGATAGATCGAGGATGTAATATTTCATGATCCAGGCCGGCGTAATGAGCACGGGCTCGGGCCGCACCGTTTCTGTCGACGGCGCATATTGGATGAGCTCGATCAGCCGGTTGCGATAGATCACCTTGCCCGGCGTGATCGCGACGTTCTGACCAGGAACGAAGGCTTCGGCGCCCACAGGCCGCTTGCCGCCGGCGCGCCGCTCCATGTCTTCAAGAAAATTCTGCAGGCCGTAGACGAGATTGACGCCGCCGGTCTCGAACGTGCGTTGCAGCGCCTCGGGATTGGTCGCTAAGAAATTCGACGGCGAGAACATGTCGAGCAATTGCCGCGAGGCGAATTCGACGACGTTTTCATGCTGCTTGGTGACGCCGCCGATGCCTGTCGTGGCGTTGTGCCACCACTGCTGATTGAGCAGAAAACCCTGGTAGAGCAGCGCATAGGGCCAGCGCCGCCATGCTTCGCCCGAAAATCTCTTGTCCTGCGGCAGCGGCTCGATGCAGGGCGCGGCGTTCGGCTGCAGCGCGCAGCGTCCGGCGTAATTGGCGAAACGCCAAGTTTTGCGCATCGCCTTTTCGGCAAGCTGCATCTGCTTTCCTGGCGCAGACGCAAGATGCGCCGCCCAATCCCAATAGGCGCCGGCCATCGCGGCGGGCGAGAGTCCGCCGGTCAGATGCGCGACGCCTGCATGAAGCGAGCGGTCGATGACGTCGCTGAGCGCCGCGTAGCCGTATGAATTACTGTCGGTGGCGCGCTCCGCCGCCAGAAAGGCGCTTGGCCACGCTTCGACGAAGGCTCTCGACGCGAAACGCGGAAAGTCATGGCCAGGGGAGGCGTGGCGATGGCTGGAGGATGTCTGCTCTACGTGCGCAGGATTCGTCTGCGCGGCATGGGGGTGCTTCGTCATCGACGTCCTTTAAGCGGGGGGCGCTCGACTGGATTCTGATCTTATTTCGGGCAATGCTGCGCCGCAACATTGTGTCTCCCGGGCTTGGCCGGGAGGCGAGCGCTACCATGTCCTTGTGAAGGAATGCCGACCGCTTAGGAGACCCTATGAGAGCCATCGCCGCCGCCTTATTTACTCTCGTCTCGAGCGCCGCGCTCGCCGCTCTCAAGCCCGGCGACGCCGCGCCCGACTTCAGTCTGGAGGCGGCGCAGGGCGGCAAGGAATTCTCCTTCTCGCTGCGTCAGGCGCTCGAGAAGGGTCCGGTCGTGCTGTATTTCTATCCGAAGTCGTTCACGAGCGTTTGCACGCTCGAGGCGCATGAATTCGCCGAGGCCATGGAGCGGTTCGCCGCCATGGGCGCCAGCGTCATCGGCGTGTCGAGCGACAAGATCGCCACGCAGCGGGAATTCTCGACGAAAGAGTGCCGCGACAAATTCCCCGTCGGCGCCGATCCGAGCTTCAAGGTGATCAACGCCTATGACGCCGCCTTCAAGGTTCCGGTCGCAGGCGCGATGTTCGCCAATCGCATCTCTTATGTCATCGCGCCCGACGGGAAGATCCTCTCGGCGGTCGAGGATTCCGGCGCAACGAAGCATATTGAGAATGCGCTCGCTGTCGTGCGGCAGTGGCGCGACGCGCAGCGGAAATAAGCTACGCGCAAGGGGCAATCGTCCGTATGCATAGGCCAGCCGCACGACGCGCCAAAAGCGTTATCGCGTCCCGCGGCGGGCTGTCACCCCTTCTTCGGGCGGATGCGGATGATCACGTCGCAGCCGACGATTTCCATCCCTTCCGGCGGCGCCGGCAGCCGCGTAAATTCGACAGAGCCATCGGCGGCGTCGAACATGCGGCCCGTCGCCTCATCCATGAAGTGATGATGCGGCGAAGTGCGGGTGTGGAAATAGGTGCGGGGTCCCTGCACGGCGATCTCGCGCAACAGCCCGGCTCCGGCGAACTGGTTGAGCGTGTTGTAGACCGTGGAGAGAGACATTGTCAGACCGGCTTCGCGCGCTTCGGCGTGCAGCGCCTCGGCGCTCACATGTCGATCGCCGTTGCCGAACAGCAGCCGACTCAGCGCGAGCCGCTGCACGGTTGGACGCAGGCCTGCGCCGCGCAGCCGCGCTTTGATTTCCGAGACCTTCGTTGCGCTCTCGGGGGATTGATCGCGCAATTTGATCGAACGGTCGAAACTCGTAGTCGAAGGTTGATGAGTCATTCTTCGCGACAGGCGAGCATCACTCGCTCCCTATTCATACATTAAGCTTTTTTCAGTAGAGGGCAGCGCCCGCCCCCTGTCAAACGAAATGGCGGAAGGTGTAATATTTCCAAAGAAGCAGCAAAGGACTGGCTAATGATGGGGCGCCTTAAGCCAATACTATGTGCAGGGATTGATCGACGTCGGATGCTCGGCGCGTCGGTTCGTGCAGTCGCGGCTCTTTGGTTTGCGGGAGGCCGCGCCAAAGCCGACACGTTCGAGGCTTTTTTGCAGGGCCTGTGGCCGTCGGCGCAGGCCGCCGGCGTCTCGCGCGAAACCTTCGACGCGGCGATCGCCGGACTTACGCCGGACCCATCGGTCTCGGCGAAGCCGCGCGCACAGTCCGAGTTCACCATTTCAATTCCCGCCTATCTCGCCGGCTCCGTGACGAATGGTCGCGTCGCGCGCGGCCGGGCGGTCGCCGCCGAACTCGCGGGGCCGCTCGGTCGGGCGCAGTCGCGCCACGGCGTTCCAAGCGAGATCGTCGTCGCCATTCTTGGCGTCGAAAGCAATTTCGGAACGGCGGCCGGCGGCTCTGACGCGCTGCGCGTCCTGGCGTCGCTTGCGTGGAAGGGGCATCGCGCCGAAACCTTCATCGAGGAATTTGTCGCCGCGCTGGTGATGCTGGAGAAGGGCTATGCGACGCGCGCGCAATTGCGCGGCTCCTGGGCCGGCGCCATGGGCCAACCGCAGTTCATGCCGTCGGCCTATCTCAAATATGCCGAAAGCGACGCGGGCGGCGGCGCGCCGGACATCTGGCGCTCGCGCGGCGACGCCGTGGCCTCCATCGCCAATTTCCTGGCGAAATCCGGATGGGTCGCCGGACTGCCCGCCGTCGTCGAAGTTCGACTGCCCACGGGATTCGACTACGGCGCCTTCGATCTTGACTTCGCCCGCTGGCGGCAGCTCGGCGTGACGCGCGCCGATGGCGGCGCGCTTCCCAGCGGCGGCGCCGCCAGCCTTTATTTGCCGGCTGGCGCGAACGGCCCGGCCTTTCTGATCACGGACAATTTCGAAGTCATTCGGCAATACAATACGTCGGACGCCTATGCGATGTCGGTCGCGCTGCTCGCCGATCGCATCGCCGGGCGCGAGATCCCGATCACGCCTTGGCCGAAGGTCGCGCCGCTGTCGACCGCCGACGTCAAGGCGATGCAGCAGCTGTTGACGGAGCGCGGCTTTTATCGCGGCACATTCGACGGCAAGCTCGGGCGCGCGAGCCGCAACGCCATCCACGCCTTTCAATTGAGCGAGGGCATACAGCCCGCCGACGGCTTTGCGACGAAAGACGTGCTGGCGCGGCTGCGCGGGCGCTAAGCCGACGGCATGAAATAATGAGTCGGTGGAGCGTTGGCGAGCCAGGAGGCTCGCGATGCAAGGGCGGCGCATCCTGGACCGCGAGCCTCCAGGCTCGCATGGTAGCGAACAAGCCGGAGCTGACGCGCTTCATTCGCCGCACGGACCAAAGAAGCTTGGGTTCAGACGTCGAGATCGCGGTAGACGGAGACTTCCCTTTCGCGCGCGGTCCGCGCCGCATCGCCGGCGCGAAAGCCGCGCCAAACGTCGAACGCCATGACCAACGTCGTGAACAGTCCGGAGATTTTCCCGACGATGAAGCTGAAGGGAAAAAACAGACGCTCCGGCGGAAGAATGAATTGCGCGCCAAGAAAGATGAGCGCCGCGTTGATGAAATAGGCCGGCCGGAACAGCGATTTTTCTTCCCAGGCGCTTTGCGCATAGCTTTTTGAATTCTTCTTCACCGTGCGGTTATAGGCGGGATTGGGAAACATGCCCCAAAGGCGCCGTTTGGGTGGAAGCGCATTCGGCCCCGCGAGCAGCGCGCGATAGCTTTGACGCACCGAGGAATGCGCCAGCAGCGCGAGAACGATGTTGGCGATCACGAACGCGAATTTGAGCTGCAGGAAGGAGAACGACAGTTGCGCGGCGAGGTCGACGAAAAACAAATGCGTGAATGCGTTCAGCATGAAGGCGGAGCGATGAAAGCTCGCGCGGTTGATGTCTTGAATCTTCTCGTCGATGAAAGTTGCGCCGGCCTTCGTCTCGGCGCGTTCCTTGAGAGTCAGCCGATCATAGTCGTCGGTTTTGAACCGCTTCGCGATCTCGCCAATCATTTCGAGCGGCGGACCGCGCTTGATCTTGAAGGTCGCCTTGTTGAGGAAAGTTGAGATGCGCGCGAAAATATCTCGCGCCATGGCGTAACGCGACGTTACCGAACTGAGAAAATCTGGCTCTCCCGCCATGGCGCGCACCTAAGCTGATTCTTTCGTTCCTAATTGTTATAGCCGCAACTGGCGCTGGCGCCGACCCTGACCGCAGGTTGATCCTGTCCGGCCTCTTGCCATATTTAGGCTTACCCGATCCTCGCGTCTTCGCTTGTCGGAGCCGCCCATTTTGGTCCCCGCCATGTTCAGCGCCCGTTCTTTCGCCCATTCGATCGCCGAAGCTCCCGCCGCGAAAACTGCGGAACGACTGCCGGAATGGAATCTCGCCGACCTTTATCCAGGAATCGATTCTCCGCAGGTCGCGTCCGATCTTGCCAAGGCCGCGCAGGAGGTTGCGCAATTCGGCAAGGATTATCGCGGCCAGCTAGAGTCGCTAGCTAAAGGCCCGGACGCCAGCGTCAAGCTTGGCGAGGCGGTGGCGCGATATGAAGCGCTGCAGGACTTGCTCGGGCGGCTGATGTCCTTCGCCGGCCTGCTCTATAGCGGCGACACCACTGATTCCGCGCATGCGAAATTCTATGGCGACGTGCAGGAGAAGGTCACCAACGCTTCGGCGCAGCTCCTCTTTTTTCAGCTTGAGCTCAATCGCATGGACGACGCCGCGCTGATGGCCGCGGCCAGCAAGGAGCCGCTTTCGCGCTGGAAGCCGTGGCTTGAAGACATCCGTAAGGAGAAGCCTTACGAACTCGATGACAAGCTGGAAGAGCTGTTCCACGAGAAATACATCTCCGGCGCGGCCGCCTGGAATCGTCTTTTTGACGAGACCATCGCCGGGTTGCGCTTCAAGGTCGGAGGCGAGGAGCTTGCGATCGAGCCTGTGCTCAATCTCATGCAGGATTCGCGCGAAGAGACGCGTCGGGAAGCGGCGGAGGCGATCGGCGTTACGCTCAAAAATAATCTGCGCACTTTTTCGCTGATCACCAATACGTTGGCGAAGGATAAGGAAATCTCCGATCGCTGGCGCGGCTTCCAGGACGTCGCCGATTCGCGCCATCTCTCCAACCGAGTCGAACGCGAGGTCGTCGAGGCGCTCGCGCAAGCGGTCGAGGCGGCGCATCCGCGCCTGTCGCATCGCTATTACAAGCTCAAGGCGAAATGGTTCGGCAAGGACGCGCTCGACTATTGGGATCGCAGCGCGCCGCTGCCGTCGACGCCGGCCAAACGCTATTCCTGGCCCCAGGCGCGCGAAATCGTGCTCGAGGCGTACGACGGATTTGCGCCGCGCATGGCGGAGATCGCGGGGCGCTTCTTTGAAAAGAACTGGATCGACGCGCCGGTGCGGCCGGGCAAGGCGCCGGGGGCCTTTTCACATCCCACCGTGCCCTCCGCACATCCCTATGTGCTGCTGAACTTTCAAGGGAAGACCCGCGACGTGATGACGCTCGCGCATGAACTCGGCCATGGCGTGCATCAGGTGCTCGCGGCGCGACAGGGCGCTCTGATGGCGCCGACCCCGCTAACTCTGGCGGAGACGGCGTCCGTCTTCGGCGAGATGCTCACGTTTCGCGCGCTCATCGCGCAGGCGTCGGATAAGGCGCAAAAGCGGGCGCTGCTCGCCTCCAAGGTGGAGGACATGCTCAATACCGTGGTGCGGCAGATGGCGTTCTACGCCTTCGAGCGAAAGGTGCATAATGCGCGACGCGAAGGCGAACTGACCGCAGATCAGATCTGCGAGTTGTGGATGAGCGTCCAGGCCGAAAGCTTTGGCCCGTCAATTCGCCTGGGCCCCGGCTATGAGACCTTCTGGGCCTATATCCCGCATTTCATCCATTCGCCGTTCTACGTCTACGCCTATGCGTTCGGCGATTGCCTGGTGAATTCGCTCTACGGCGTCTATCAAAAGGCGCATGAAGGATTCGCCGAGCGCTATTTCGCTTTGCTCGAAGCAGGCGGCGCCAAGCCTTATGGCGAGCTTCTCAAGCCCTTCGGATTGGACGCGCGGGATCCGGCCTTCTGGAACATCGGCCTTGAAATGATCGAGGGTCTGATTGCCGAACTCGAGGCGATGGAGGACGCCTAATTGGCGCATTGACGACACGCGCGCCAAACAAAAAAACGCCGGCGTTGAGCCGGCGTTTGTGTTGGAAGAGGCTGTTGTCAGCGCTTAATTCTGGCCGCCCCGGATCACGATCTTTTCGCCGTCGCAGGCAGCTTCGCCAATATACACGTTGTGGGCGCCCTCGACGGGCTTGCCGGTCCATACGCAATTTTTCTTGGAATCGGAGCGGTCCACGAGCTTGAGCGTGTAAACGCCGCCGGTGAGTTCGCCTTCAAGCTTGTAGGTCAGCATGGAGCCGTTATCGAGCTGCATTTCGCTCTTGCCCGTAACCTTGTCGCCTTCCGTCGCGACAGTCCAGGTGCCCTGAGCGCGCTTGATGCCCGCCTTATTCGCTTCGGTCACATTCCACTGCGCGGCATAGGCCGAGGCGCTAAAGGCGGCGGCGGCAAGGGCCGTCGTCAAAGCAAGCTTGATCATTTGTTGTGCTCCCATAAAGTGTTGTGATGAGCAGCATATCGGCCGCAGTCCAACTGGGGCTCGTGAAATGCGGCTATCAAGCCTTTTTGCGTCCGTGCGCTGTGGCGCGCGAACGACGGCGGAACATCGCGTGATATCACGCGAGATGTCAATTTATTTTCGCCTTAGCTAACGTTAAGCGCTCGATGTAAGGGACGTCAAATGTTCGAAGTAAAAGGCTGGCGTAGCGTGGACGATTACATCGGCGCGACGCTGATTTCCAAAGAAGAAGCGCAGGAGGAAACGCTTGCGGCAAATGCGCGCGCTGGCCTTCCCGCGATCGACGTTTCGCCGCCGCAAGGCAAATTGCTGTATCTGCTCGCCTGCGCAATCGGCGCAAGACGCGTTCTCGAAATCGGGACGCTTGGAGGCTACTCGACGACCTGGCTGGCGCGGGCGGTTGGCGAGGGCGGCAAGGTCGTCACCTTCGAAGTCGATGCGCACCACGCCGAGGTCGCGCGCGCCAATATTGACCGCGAAGGCATGAGCGCGCGCGTCGATCTGCGCGTCGGCCCCGCGC
>JALHNR010000171.1 GCA_022843525.1 Methylocystis sp.
GCATCTTGGACGGCGGGCGTTGGCGCATTCCGGCTTTCTGGGAAAATAAGATGACGTCGCACGACTTCCAGCCGTCCGCCGACAGGAGCGATCGCGCGCTGCTTGCTTATGTGCAGCAGGAGCTCAGCGCGCCTGCAGAAGCGATTGCGGGCTATGCGGAAATTTTGCTGGACGACGCCGAAAGGAACGGTCACGGGGAATTTCGCGACGACCTCGAAAAAATCCACGCCGCAAGCCATTCGCTGATTGATGTCATCGCGTCACTCGTCAGTCGGTCGCGCGCGCCGACGCAAGGGCCAGGCGAGGATTCCGAGGACTATCGTCGCCACTTGCGGCACGATCTGCGCACGCCCATCAACGCCATAAAGGGATATGGCGAGATGCTGCGGGAAGACGCCGCGGGCGTCGACGGCGCGCAGGCGCTGGTCTCGGACCTCGATCGACTTCTGGAGGAAGCATCCCGCCTGCTTGAACGCATCGATGGCCTGGTCAGTTTTTCGCTCCCCGAAACCGAGGCGGCGATGGACGCCGAGATCGGCTCGGAACCCGTCTCCGCCATGGTCGCTCATCGCTTCGTCGCCTCTGTCCAGCCGATCTCAGAAGCCGAAGCCGACAGTCTCGCCGTACAGCCGAGCCGCATCCTCGTCGTCGACGACAACGCGTCCAATCGCGAGCTCCTGAAGCGCCGTCTGGAACGACAGGGCCACTCTGTCGCGCTGGCCGAAAATGGGTCTTGCTCGCTGGAGATGTTGAGGGAAGCGCCCTTCGATCTCATTCTCCTCGATCTGCTGATGCCGGATATCAGCGGCTTCGATGTTCTTTCGATTCTCAAGTCGGATCCTGCTTTGAGAGATATCCCCGTCATCGTGATATCGGCGTTGAACGAGATCGACTCCATCGTCAGATGCATCCAGGCGGGCGCCGAAGACTATCTCGCGAAACCTTTCGATCCGGTGCTTCTTCGCGCGCGCATCGGATCGTCACTGGAGAAAAAGCATCTACGGGACCGAGAACGCGAAGCGCTCGACGCGCTGCGCATCGAAAAAGAGCGCTCCGAGCAGCTTCTCCTCAATATTCTTCCGGCGCCGATCATCGCGCGTCTGAAGAGCGGCGAAACGGTCATCGCGGATCATGTCCACGACGTCACGATTCTGTTCGCGGATTTCGTCGGTTTCACCGAGCTCTCCTCCAGGCTGCCGGCTCCGGAGCTTGTCGGCGTATTGGGACGCGTTTTCTCGGCGTTTGACGGGCTCGCGCTCAAATTCGGGGTCGAGAAGATCAAGACGATTGGCGACGCGTACATGGTCGCCTGCGGACTTTTCGACGATCGGGACGATCACGCGCACGCCGTCGCGGACATGGCGTTGGCGATGGCCGAAACACTGGACAGTCTCAATGAGACATTGCCGACGCCGCTCGAGATCAGAATGGGCATCAACTCCGGCGACGTCGTCGCGGGCGTCATCGGCGCGCACAAGTTCGTTTACGATATCTGGGGCGACGCGGTGAATATCGCGAGCCGGCTGGAGTCGAGCAGCCTGCCCGGCCGCATCCAGGTTTCAGGATCCACCTATGAACATCTGGGCAGGGACTTCATTTTGGCGCCGCGGGACGGCCTCGAAATTAAGGGCAAGGGCGCCATGGAAGCCTTTTTTCTGACCGGCAGAAGGTAGCGCAGCTTTCCGGTTGCACTATCGGTTTGTGGGGCTGGGCGTCACTGTTCTCGATAGAGCAGAAGCAAGAGACCCGATAAGATGAAGGCGACGGGCCAGACATAACCAGCAACTCGACCCGCGGATGTGTCCGGCAAACGTATTTCCAGCCAGCGCGCGCTTGCGGAGACGACCCCCAGCAAGGCGATAGGCGTATGACTGATCGCGACCAGAACCTCGTCTTTGCCTTCCGTGTGTCCGTAGTGCGTCAACAGAAACGCTGCCGCTGCGCCGGTCGTTATCGGGAAGACGAAGGCGGGCCAGTCCGACTTGAAGCGGCCGCGTCGAACCTGCCATTCGAATATCGCAAAGGTCGCAATAAGGACCACAATGACTTTGTGTTGGACGATCTGAGGATCACGAAGGCTTTCGAAGAACCCGATGGGTCCGAGGGGCCATGCGGTCTCATCGGCGCGAACCACCAGAATGCCGCCAAGCAACAAGAATAGCAAAGGCCAGTTACGCGCCGCCGACGCGGTTTGGCGATGGCGCTCCAGCAAGGCGAAAAAGCCCATGAGGACGACGAAAACGCCTGCCAAATGATGATTCATCTCCGCCCAGGCGATGTCCGCTGCGCTGGGTGGGCTGGGCGTTGCTGGTTCGCCTACGCTGGAGACGTCAGCGGGCGTTTGCGCAGCGGACAATTCGGCATACGCTGGACTATGGAAACTCGGCCAACGCGGCGCGAAACGCGCCGTGATCTCAGACAGGCTCGTGCGCTCCGCGCCGCCGTCCGTTGGGAGCGACGCGGACGCGAGCGCGGCGGCGCAAAACAGCGCAACAAGGCCCAATCCCACCTCCGCCTCGGAGAAACGTAACAGCCTTTTGATCGGCGTAGAAGGAACCCGCCACAGTTTGCGCGTTGTTGAAAGATTAGCGGCGGCAAAGCAAAGCAGGCCAAACAGCAGCACGATCTTGGTGCTGAGCAGCATTCCGTAATTCGTTTCATACAACGCGTTGAAATCGGAAAAGTGGCGCGTCGTCATCAAAATGCCGCCAGCCGTCAGCGCCGCCACGGACCACATGGCGTTCCGGGAGAATTTGAAGACGATTGATCGCCGCGTCGCGTCCTTCGTCATTCCGAGCGCGACCAACAAGAACGGAATGCCGCCGATCCAGATCGCCGCTGCAAGCACATGCACAATCTCGGTCGTGACCAGCAACGCCGAGGCGACGGGACGGCTCGCGGCATGTGTCACGCCCACATGCGCACAAACCAGCAGCAACGCTAAAGCAATGGCGCCCCCCCTCCACATGAAAAAGGCGCTGGCGTCGAAGCGGGCGTAAAACGCCAATGCGCCTGACAGGATCATGGCGATGACGTGGCTGACGACGGCGTCGGCGCTGGCGGCGACCGCAAGATCCACCTGCAACGTTCCGACCAGCATCACAGTCAGCACGACCACCGCAACGATCTCGCCCAATACCGAAGCACAGCAGCTCCAAAAAAGGATACGAAGGCAACGTCGCGCGACCGGCGCTTGCTCTGCGTCGAGTTTCCCGTCGAGTGGGGACAGAACGAGCGTCAGAAACGCTACGCCGCCCACGACGATCGATTGCGTCGCGAGGAGATAGGCGCGCAGCACAAGGTCCAAGAAACCGTACAGCGCGATGAAGGATTGCATTATCAGCGTTCCACGCGAAAATTGAGCTTGCCTTGCGTCAGGTGCCCGTCAAGGCTCAGTATTTGCCACTCGAGCGTATAGGGGCCCGACGGCAAATCCGGCGCTCTCGCTTTTAGGCCCTCTGATGCGGGGCTCGTTTCGAGAGGCTGGACGACGCTTCGATCTCCGGCCTTGAGAAGCGTGAGACGCGAAAGCTTCGAGTCAATGCGGCTGTTGAACCGAAGTTGAATGACGACTTCACCGCTTGGAACCGTTTCGCCATCGCGAGGCGACGCCGAGATGAGCGCCGCATGCGCGAGGCAGGGCGCGCGCGCAAGCGCGAACGCCAGGATAAGCGACAGAAGAAAGGCTAATTTTCTCCGTGAGATCATCGTGAGCCCTAATTATTTTCTGCAGTTGACCGTCATTGCATCTAAGTCACGCGCCTATAGCGGCAAGTGGAGCATCATCCATGTTTGTTGTGGTTTCTCGTCGGGCGTTCCGCCGAAAACGCGTGCCAAACCCTGCGCGTTGTTCGCCCGTTCGCGCACGTTGTTGATGCGCTGATCGCTCGTCGACTGCTTAAGCGCTGCAGACCTCACGCGAGGCGCTGAATCCCTTCGACGCAGGAAAGAAAAAACGCGCGCGGCATTGTCGATTCCAATGTTCAGAAGCAGCTTGTTGGAGCAAAGCAACGAAAACGCTCATTTGGCGCCGCATGGCGAAGACGCGAGTCAACGGCTCTCTGCTGGTGCAGCAGAAGCGCATGTGCGGCGCTAGCGGCCTGCATCCAGGCCCGAGCCGGTCTCGGCCGGGGACTTAAAGCCGATGCGTCCTGCGCAAGGGCGTTGTTGCGGCCATACTGTTCGTCGCGGGAAGATTGAGGCTGTCGAGCGTCGCGCGAAGGCGCGGCGATGCGAAGTCGATGAAAGCTCTCAGTTTGGAGGAGACCAAGCGGCTCTGAGGATAGACAAGGTGAACCGGAACGGGCGGCGGCGTGAAATTGTCGAGAATAGACGCGAGCCGGCCGTCGCGAATCTGTTCGGCGACCATGTACGACAGCGCCACAGTGATTCCGTCTCCCATTTCCGCCGCGGCGATGGATGCAGCCGCGTCATTGATCTCGAGCCGCGGAACAAAGGAAACGCTGTTGCCTTTTTTGCCGTCGAGAAAGCGCCACTCCCTGTTGGGCATAAGGCCCGTGAACGCAATCATCGAGTGGAGACGCAGATCGGCTGGAGTCTGCGGCGCGCCGCGTCGCGCGAGATATTCCGGACTGGCGACCAATATCCTTCGAACGGTTCCGATCTTTTTCGCGACCAGATTTGAATCCGGCAAGGGACCAATACGGACGGCGAGATCGATCGCTTCTTCCACGAGATTGGCGATTCGATCGAGCAGCAGCACCGACACGGTTATTCGCGAATGCTCGCTAAGAAAGGCGCACACCACCGGCGCAAGGGCCGTCCGACCAAAAGTCACCGAGGCCGTGAGCGTAAGATGGCCGCTTGGAACCGCCGCTTCGCCGACGGCTTCATGTTCAGCGTAATCGAGATCGGTCAGGATACGCCGTGCGCTTTCCAGGAAGCGCTGACCGACATCCGTGATCGTTAGGCTACGGGTCGTGCGGTTGAAGACGCGAGCGCCGAGGCGGTCTTCGAGCGCGGAGATCGCCCGGGTCACAGCAGGGGGAGACAGGCGCAAGCGCGTTCCCGCTTTCGCGAAGCTGCCGGCGTCGGCGACGGCGACGAACACCTCGAGCTCGTGAAGACGATCCATTTTATTCCTCTAATCGGAATAATGAATTCCATACGTCGGGTATTCTTACAAGAAAAATAAGCCGCCATTGTCTGGAGGAGCGGCGCCGAGGCGCGCCGCGCCGCCAACGAAACAAGGATTGACCCTATGGCTCGCATTGCCGTCATCGACCCCAAATCCGCCACTGGCGAAGCCAAGAAATTGCTGGACGCCGTCCAGGCCAGCCTTGGCGCGGTCCCCAACTTCATCCGCGTGCTGGCCAATTCCCCAGCGGCGCTGAACGCGTTCCTCGGCATCCACGGGATCGCCGGCGCGGGGTCTCTCGACCCGAAAACGCGGGAGCGTATCGCGCTGGCCGTCGCCGAACAGAACGCCTGCCAGTACTGCGTCTCGGCGCACACGGCCATCGGCCGCAAGGCCGGCCTCGACAGTCAGGAGATGCTGGCGAACCGCATGGGCCGTTCGTCGGACGCCAAGGCGGAAGCCGCGCTCGCCTTCGCCCGCGCGCTCGTCGAACATGCCGGACAGGTGAGCAAGGCCGAATTCGACGCCGTGCGCGCGGCCGGCCATTCGGATGGCGAGATCGTCGAGATCATCACGCATGTCGCAATGAACATCTTCACCAATCTGCTGGGCAAGGCGACCCAGATCGAGATCGACTTCCCGGAAATCCAGCTGAACAAGGCCGCCTGATGATCTTGGGCCCGTGGCGGCCGACACTGCGCCGGATTTCTCAATCCAGAGAGGAGATTCAAAATGGTCGAGGTGACTCAACCCGTCGGCGTCCGTCCGCCGCTGCCGCCCTTCACGCGCGAAACCGCGATACAGAAGGTTCGCATGGCAGAAGACGCCTGGAATACGCGCGACGCCGAGCGTGTGTCGCTCGCCTACACCGAAGACAGCCGCTGGCGCAATCGCGCGGAGTTCCCGGTGGGACGATCGGAGATCGTAACGTTCCTGAACCGCAAATGGTCGCGCGAGCTCGAATATCGCCTGATCAAGGAACTCTGGGCGTTTGCCGAGAACCGGATCGCGGTGCGTTTCGTTTACGAGTCCTGTGATGATGGCGGCGACTGGTTCCGCAGCCATGGCAATGAAAATTGGGAGTTCGACGAACGCGGTCTGATGCGACTGCGCTTCGCGAGCATCAACGATCAGCCCATCCGCGAAAGCGAACGAAAGTTCCGTTGGCCGCAAGGCCCGCGGCCTGCAGATCATCCGGGTCTGTCCGATCTCGGCCTTTAAGGCGCGGGCGCGGGCCCGCAGGAGGACGCAATGCCGCATCGTTACGCCGAGATCGCTTTCACCCCGACGGTGAAGAAGGCGCAGGAGCAATTTGGCAGCCGCAACGCTTATGCGCGTATGGAGGGGGCGCCGGAGACCAGGAACCATCGCCTGAGCGAACTGGAGACCGAATTCATCGCGGCTCGCAATTCGTTCTACATGGCGACGGTCAGCGAAACCGGCTGGCCTTACATCCAGCATCGCGGCGGGCCGACGGGATTCGTGCGCGTGCTTGACGAGACCACGATCGGCTTCGCGGATTTTCGCGGCAACCGGCAATATATCAGCCTCGGCAATCTCGCGAACGACGATCGCGTGTCGCTGTTCTTCATGGACTATCCGAATAAGACTCGGCTGAAGCTCTTCGGGCGCGCGAAGATCGTCGGTCTCGACGACGAGGCGACTGCGTCTCGGTTGCAAAACCCGGATTACCGCGCCCGCGTCGAACGCGGCGTCCTGATCAGGGTCGAGGGGTTCGACTGGAACTGCCCGCAGCACATTACCGAACGCTACACGCTCGACGAAGTGCGCGCGATGACGGCGCCGCTTACCGCGCGTATCGCCGAACTCGAGGCGGAGCTCGCCCAATTATAGCGGTCCCGAGCGCCGAACGACGAGAGCCGAGTGGCGCGAGACGACCGCCGCGCTGGCGCAATCACCATGAGAGGGAAACGAATTATGAGCAGCTTGCAGCCACAACGGCCGCACCACCGGCTAATTCGAGAAGACGCGACACGCCGACCGGTTCTTCGCTCAGCAGCGGCACGACGGCGTAGCGGCGCGCATGGTTTGTTGCGACTTTCTCGATCTCGCCCAGTTCATTTTTGGCGCGCTGTTGCAGCAAGGGAGAATGCGGACGCGCCGCCGCGACGCTGTTATTGACAACCCACGCCCATGGCTCGATCCCGGCACGGCGCAAATCCGCCTGAAGATTTGCCGCTTCGAGGACAGGCGTCGTTTCCGCCAGCGTCACGAGCAAAACCTTGGTTCTGCGCTCGTCCTGTAGCTGCATCATCGGCGTCGTGTAATGCGCGCCCTTGGCGTCCAGCACCCGCGCGACCTCGCGATGATAAGCGCCCGTCGCATCCAGGAGCAGCAACGTGTGGCCGGTCGGCGCGGTGTCCATGACGACGAACTTCTCGCCCGCTTCGCGGAGGATGCGCGAGAACGCTTGGAAGACAGCGATTTCTTCCGTGCAGGGCGAGCGCAAATCCTCTTCGAGCAAGGCGCGCCCCTGCGCGTCGAGCTTTGCGCCCTTCGTCCTCAGCACCTCTTGCCGGTAGCGTTCGGTTTCGGCGTGCGGGTCGATGCGGCTCACGGTCAGATTGTCGAGCGAACCATGCAGCGTTTCGGCGAGATGCGCGGCAGGGTCGGAGGTGGTGAGATGGACGGGCAGTCCACGATGCGCCAGTTCGACGGCGACCGCCGCCGCAAGCGTCGTTTTGCCGACGCCGCCCTTGCCCATCAGCATGACGAGGCCATGTCCATCGGCGGCGACGCCATCCACCAGCTCGGAGAGACTGGGCGCGCGCAGTTCGAGGGGCTCGCCGACCGCCGCGTCGATATGCGGCGGCGTCGCAACGAGGAGCTGATGCAACGCATCAAGTCCGACGAGATTGAAGGGCTTCAAAGACACATAGTCGCAGGGCAAGGCGCGCAGCGCATCGGGCGTCGCCGCCAACGCAGCCTGCTCGCGCGCGTAAAGGGCGGCGGCGAGCGCATCGAGCGCCGCCTCTTCCTTCGGCAGTAGACCATTCACGACGAGGAATTGCTGATTGAGGCCAATCGCCGCCAGCTCCTCATGCGTGCGCGCGGCTTCGCGCAGCGCGGAGTTTTGCGCGCGGGCGACGAGGATCAGGCGGGTGCGCTGACCGTCGGCCAAAGCGGCGACCGCGGCGCTGTATTGGGCCCGCTGCTTTTCCAATCCGGCAAGCGGACCGAGGCAGGAGGCGTCGCCTTTCCCCGCCTCAAGGAAGCCGCTCCAGGCGACAGGGAGCTGCAGCAGGCGGATGGTGTGGCCGGTCGGGGCCGTATCGAAGACGACATGGTCGTATGCAGAGGTAATGGCCGTGTCCGTCAACAGCGCGGTGAATTCGTCGAAAGCGGCGATTTCCGTCGTGCAGGCTCCCGAGAGCTGCTCTTCAATGCCCTTCACCACGGCTTCCGGCAGCTTGCCGCGCACGGGGCCGACGATGCGATCACGATAGGCTTGCGCGGCGGCCTGTGGGTCGATTTCCAGCGCGAAAAGGTTCGGCACGGCGTCAATCGCCGTGATTTTATCGCCGATGCCGACCCCAAACACCTGCCCGACGTTCGAGGCCGGGTCGGTGCTGACAAGCAGCACGCGGCGTCCGGCTTCAGCAAGCTCTATCGCCGTCGCGCAGGCGATCG
>JALHNR010000172.1 GCA_022843525.1 Methylocystis sp.
AGACGTGATCGGCGGCGAAATCGTCGAGGTGGAAGAGGAAGCCGTCGAGTCGAACGGCGACCAGCGTGACGAGAACGGCGAACGATCGCGCTTCGGCGCGGAAGAAGACGCGTCGCGTGGTCGTCGCCGCCGCCGTCGCCGAGGCCGTGGCGGCGGCGCACAGGGTGGCGAACCCCTGCCGCCCGGCGCCGAGCAGCCGTCCGACGAAGGTCTTGCGCTCATGGCGGCGATTGAGGGCGCGCCGGCGCCTGTCGAGGAGCGGCCTGACCGACGCGGCGGCCGACGCGGCGGCGGCCGCAGTCCAGATCGTGGTTCCGATCGCGGTCCGGGCCGTTGGCGGCGATCCGCGCCCTTGCCGGAGGAATTCAAGGATCCTTCCGCAGTCTTCGCGCTCGAGGCGGGTGGCGAAGACGCCCAGGGGCTGATCTCTCCGCGCGAGAGGGCGCCGGAGTATCTGGAGACTTTGCCGGCGCCAACGCCGGTAAACGGCGCCGAGGTGGCGCCGCCCTCCCAGCCGCCCATCCAAGAGCGTGCAAGCGAGCCGGTCGCCCCCATCGCTCCGCCTCAGGCGGCGGCGCCGACGCCCGAGCCCGCCCCGCAGCCGGTCGCCCCGCGCGAGCCCACGGAAGTGGTCATTACCCAAGCGGACCCCGACCGCCCGAAGAAGGGCGGCTGGTGGCAGCGCGTGCGCACGCCTTTTGGAAGCTAGAGCGCTTCCCGATCACATGGAATCATGTGATCGATAAGGAATCGCTCAAAATCAAAATGGTGGAGCAGGTTCTCATCGAAAAAGTCTGTCAACTTTTTTGAACCTGCTCTTAGGGCCGCAGCCAGGCTTCTAGGCGGGCGAGGCCCTCGCGCACGTCCGCCTCCGGCCCGGCGTAAGAAAGCCGCAGCGTTTTTGCGCCGCGGCGCGGATCAAAATCGAGGCCGGGCGTCGTCGCGACGCCGGCTTCGTGCAACATCCGCCGACAGAACCCGATCGAATCGTCGGTGAAACGCGAGATGTCGGCGTAGATGTAGAAGGCGCCGTCGGGCGGCGCGAAATTGTCCAGTCCCACTTTGGGTAGGCGGTCCAGCAGAAGCGCCCGGTTTCGGCCATAAGCGGCGCGGTTCGCCTCCAATTCGTCGCCCGCGTCGAAAGCGGCGAGGGCCGCCCGTTGCGACAGGGTCGGGGCGCAGATCGCCAGCGACTGCTGCAACCGCTCGAGCGGACGCATCAATTCGGCCGGCGCGACGAGCCAGCCGAGCCGCCATCCGGTCATCGCGTAATATTTCGAGAAGGAATTGATGACCAGGGCGCGTTGCGAGAACCGCAGCGCGGTCTCCGCGCGCATCTCATATTCAAGTCCGTGATAGATCTCGTCGGAGACGAGAACGATTTCGGCTTCGTCGCAGAAGGCGCAGATTCGCGCCAATTCATCGCGCGCGATCATCGCGCCGGTCGGATTGGCGGGACTCATGAAAAGCGCGCCGTGAAGCTTCCTGTCGCGATGGGCCGCTTCGAGCATCGCCGCTGTGGGCGCAAAGCGCGTCTTTTCGCCGACGTCGAGCAGGACCGGCTCCAAGCCGAGCGCCGAAAGGATGTTCGCATAGGCCGGATAGCCAGGCGCGGTGACGGCGATTCTCGCTCCCGGATCGAACGCGGCGAGAAAGGCGAGCAGAAAGCCGCCGGATGAGCCCGTCGTGGCGATAATGCGGTCGGGCGTGACCTCGACGCCATAGCGCTCGCGATAGTGGCGCGCGATGCGATCGCGCAGCGGCGCGTCGCCGAGCGCTTCGCCATAGCCGATTGAGCCGTGGCGCAATGACTCCGTGGCGGCCTCGCGCACGCGGCGCGGCGCGGCGACCCCGGGTTCGCCAAGCTCCAAATGGATGATGCTGCGGCCGGCGCGCTCCAAGACTTTGGCGTCGCGCAGCACGTCCATCGCCATGAAGGGCGCGATATGGGAGCGACGGGACGGGGGGAGGGGCACGTTCATACAAGCCTTCTATTGCCAATCTCCGTTAAGCGCACGCTTTCGTCCCCGCGCGGCATATGATCCGAGCGGGCACCGCCGACTTTTATGGAGCAGACATGGCCAGCAGCGATGATTTCCGGCGCATCGCGATGTCTCTCGAAGGAACGCGCGAAGCGCCGCATTTCGACAGATCAGCATTTAAAGTCGCACGCATCTACGCAACTCTCGCGGCGGACGGATTGACGGCCAACGTGAAACTGGCGCCCGAAGAGCAGGCGTTCAAATCCATGATGGCGCCGCAAGCCTTTGCGCCTGTCCCCAACGCGTGGGGACGGCAGGGTTGGACGACCATTCTGCTCGAGTCGATCGACGTCCCGGAGCTGCGCGACACGCTTGAAACAGCTTGGCGCCACGCCGCAAAGGCCTCGCGGGCGCGGTGAGCCTCTTGCAGCGCGCTCTCACGGCGTCGTGGCTGGCGGACTTCGCTGGCCTATAAGCCGCGCTCGTCGAGAGCGACCGATTTCACCAGGGCGAATACGTCTGCGCCGACGTTAAGCCGCAACTCGTCGAGCGCGAGGCGCGTGATCGCCGAGACAAGGCGGTCGCCGCCGACGAGCGTCAGCGTGACGAAGGCGAGGGCGCTCTCGGTCGCATCGATCTTCTCGACGCGTCCGCGCAAGATCGTGCGCACGCTGGTGTCGCGGGGTTCGGACATCGCAAGCGCAACGTCGGTTGCGCGCATGACGACGCGCGCCTCACGCTGCGTCGTCAGACGCGCCGCGATCAAGATCTCGCCCGCCGGATGGGCGAGCCGCGTGACGCCGTAAGCGTCGTCGACGGCGACCACGCGCGCCTTGAGCGCGTTGACCACGCCAAATCGGCCGCCTTCGACAAGACGGCTCGCGCTTGGCAGCACGTCGAGCGGCGCGCCGCGCGCGACGACATGGCCGCGATCGAGCACGACCGCCTCGTCGGCGATGCGCGTGACTTCTTCCGGCGCATGGCTGACGTAGATGATCGGGATGTCGAGTTCGTCGCGCAGCCGTTCGAGATAGGGCAGCACGTCGAGACGGCGCGCAACGTCGAGCGACGCCAGCGGCTCATCCATCAGCAGCAGTTGCGGACGCGTCAGCAGGGCTCGGGCGATCGCGACTCTCTGTCGCTCGCCGCCGGAAAGCGTATCCGGCCAGCGCGGCGCCAGAGCGGCGATGTCGAGCATTTCGCAGAGCGCGTCGCGGCCCGCTTCGGCCGCCGTCACGCGCGCGCGGCTCATTCCATAGTCGAGATTTCCCTTGACGGTGAGATGGGAAAACAGACTCGCATCTTGAAACACCATGCCCAGCGCGCGGCGATGCGTCGGCACGAAGACGCGATTCGCCTCGTCTTGCCAGACGTCGCCGCCGATCTTGAGAAGCCCGTCGGGCGCGCGCGCCAGCCCCGCCATGCAGCGCAGGGCGGTCGACTTGCCTGAGCCGGAAGGGCCAAAAAGCGCCGTGACGCCGCGTCCCGGCAGCTCCAGATCAACGTCGAGCGTGAAGCCGGGATAGGCGAGGCGGAAACGCGCGGCGATGGCGCCGTCAGCCATTGCGGCCGTTCCGTCGGCGCCCATAGAGCGCGAGGAGAACGCAGAAACTGAACAGCAGCATGCCCCCCGCGAGCCAATGTGCGCGCTCGTAATTCATCGACTCGACCTGATCATAGATCAGAACCGACACCACCCGCGTCTTGTCCGGAATGGCGCCGCCGATCATCAGAACGACGCCGAACTCACCGACCGTATGCGCGAAGCCGAGGATCGCCGCGGTGACGAGACCGGGCCTCGCGAGCGGCAGCGCCACCGTGAAGAAAGCGTCCATGGGGCTCGCGCGCAAGGTGGCGGCGGCCTCCAGCGGACGATCGCCCATCGCCTCGAAGGCGTTCTGAATCGGCTGCACCACGAAAGGCAGCGAATAAAAAAGCGACGCCACCACGAGGCCGGCGAAGGTGAAAGGCAAGGGCGCGACGCCGAGGAACGCAGTGAGCCTGCCCAAGGGGCCATGCGGGCCCATGGTCAGCAGCAGGTAGAAGCCCAGCACCGTCGGCGGCAGAACCAGCGGCAGCGCCACGACCGCCCCCAATGGCCCCTTGAGCCAGGACTGCGTCCGCGCCAGCCACCACGCCAGCGGCGCGCCAATGAGGAGCAGCAGAAAGGTGACGATCGTCGCGAGTTTGAGCGTCAGCCAGATCGCCGCGAAATCTTCAGATGTTGGCATGTGAGACCTGCCGGCGAGCGGCGGCGGAAAAATTCGGACAGGCGGAAGATTGTCAGCGCCGCCCGTTCCACATTTTAGCGGATTCGTGCACGGACGAAACGCCCTACCGCGCCGCCTGGCCGGGGGGCGCGAAGCCAAACTTAATCATGATCGTCTGCGACTGTCCGGTTTTGAGATAGTCGAGAAAGGTCTTCGCCAGAGCTTTGTCGGCGCCCTGGCGAGTCACGACATAGGCCTGTTCGAGTCGTGAATGCAGCGTCTCTGGAATCAGAGAATAGCCGCCTCGGTCCGCGACCTCTTTGCTCAAAGCGATCGAAAGAGCGGTCAGCGCGACATCGGCGGCGCCGGTCTCGGCGTATTGCGTCGCCTGCGAGATGTTCTCGCCGAAGACAAGCTTGTCCTTCACCTTGTCCCACAGGCCGGCGGCGCGCAGCACTTGTTCCGCGCATCTGCCGTAAGGCGCATGCGCCGGATTGGCGATCGCGATCTTGCTGATCTTGGGATCCGTAAGATCCTCCAGGCGCAATTTTGTCGCGTCCCGCGTCGCGCTCCACAAAACGATCCTGCCGACCGCATAGGGCGTTGGCTCGGTCGCCGCGTAGCCGTCCTTGCGCAGCGCGCGCGCATAGGCGATGTCGGCCGAAAAGAAAATGTCGAAGGGCGCGCCCTCACGGATCTGAGTCTGCAGCTTGCCGGAAGAGCCGTAAACAACGTCGACCTTGTCGCCCTTATGGGCGGATTGAAAATTGGAGACGATCTCCTGCAACGCGAATTTGAGATCGGACGCCGCCGCGATGGTGATTTCGCTGGCCGCCGCCGCGCCGAGCGGCGCGAGCGTCAAAACAATCAGGCAACAGACGGCGAGAAAATCATGCAGTCGGCGCATCCATGCAGCTCCCGAGGTTTAATGGCTCGAGAGCATGCCTGTTGCGATGCGCCGGCCGCTGGACCCAATTGCAAGAATCGTTCACACGGCTGCAGCGATCCACCGCGACAATTCGCCCTTGGGCGCGGCGCCGACCTTTTGCGCGGCGGCCTTGCCATCCTTGAACAGAATAAGCGTCGGAATCGACCGTATGCCGAGCTTGCTCGCCACGGCAGGGTTTTCGTCGATGTTGAGCTTGACGACTTTGATCTTGCCCTTCATCTCCGCGGCGATCTCCTCCAGCGCCGGGGCGATCATGCGGCAGGGACCGCACCATTCCGCCCAAAAATCGACAACAACCGGCTCGGCGGATTTGAGCACTTCCTGTTCGAAAGTGGCGTCAGTGATTTTCTGCGTGGTCATGGCCGGCCTTCCATTGGGGCTTTTCGTTAGACGTGCGCGGAACGTAGGAAGCGCGCCATCGCCCGTCAAGGCGACGTCCCAAGCAGATCCAGTTCAGACCGATCGGAATCATTCTTCGACGATAGCGATTCATCAAACGAATGTGTCGCGCGTCGATAAAAACACAAAGAGCGGGAATGGCGTCCCGCCGCTCCCCGCTCTTTGGCACCCCGTCCTTAACCAAACTGAAACGCCAAGCTCCGAAGTCTTAAGTCGCTCCGATAGCCCCGTTCGCGCCGACTCATCTTGCGAGCCTCGGCGAACTGCGTTCTGTTCGGCGTCCTCCCCGACTTGGACCGTAGCTGGGCCTAATTCCTGCGACGCATTCGACGCTTAGGCTTTTACCCCAACCAACCTGGCGAGCGAACACTAGGACAAAACGGGCGGACTGTCACTTTAAAAATGTGCAGTCTGACGAATTTTGTGATCGGGGCGCCGCTGAATTAGGCGGATCACGCGGGCCCAGCCTCAATGGCGCAACGCCATCACGTTTGCGACGGCGTCGCGCTCGCTGTTGGGCCGCGTTACAAGGGAATGTTGTCGTGCTTCTTCCAAGGATTCTCCAATTCCTTGTGGCGAAGCAGCGCAAGCGCGCGAGCGATTCGTTTGCGGGTCGAACGCGGCGTGATCACTTCGTCGATATAACCACGCTCCGCGGCGACGAATGGCGACAAGAAGCGATCTTCATACTCCTTGGTGCGTTGAGCGATCTTCTCCGGATCGCCGAGATCGGCGCGGAAGATGATTTCGACGGCGCCCTTTGCGCCCATGACGGCGATCTGCGCCGACGGCCAGGCGTAATTGACGTCGCCACGCAGATGTTTCGAGGACATGACGTCATAGGCGCCGCCAAACGCTTTGCGCGTGATCAGGGTCACCTTCGGCACTGTCGCTTCGGCGTATGCGAACAGCAGTTTCGCGCCATGCTTGATCAGCCCGCCATATTCTTGCGCCGTCCCAGGCAGAAAGCCCGGCACGTCGACAAAGGTGACGATCGGAATGTTGAAGCAATCGCAAAAACGCACGAAACGCGCCGCCTTCTTGGAAGCGTCGATGTCGAGCACGCCGGCGAGCACGAGCGGCTGATTGGCGACGAAACCAACCGTGCGCCCTTCGATGCGGCCAAAGCCGATCACAATATTGCGGGCATGCGCATCTTGGATCTCGAAGAAGTCGCCCTCGTCGACGACCTTATGGATGAGTTCCTTGATGTCGTAAGGCTTGTTCGGATTATCCGGAACAATCGTGTCGAGCGATTCGTCGATCCGGTCCACCTCGTCGAAAGCGGGCCATTCCGGCGCCTCCTCCTGGTTGGAGGAAGGCAGGAAATCAATCAGCCGGCGCATCTGCAGGAGCGCTTCGACGTCGTTGTCATATGCGCGATCGGCGATCGAGCTTTTGGTCGTATGCACCGAAGCGCCGCCGAGCTCTTCGGCCGTGACGGTCTCATTGGTCACCGTCTTCACGACATCGGGCCCGGTCACGAACATATAGCTCGTGTCGCGCACCATGAAGATGAAGTCGGTCATCGCCGGCGAGTAAACGTCGCCGCCGGCGCAGGGGCCCATGATCACCGAGATTTGCGGAATGACGCCGGAGGCCAGCACATTGCGCTGGAAGACTTCGCCATAGCCGCCGAGCGCCGCGACGCCTTCCTGAATGCGCGCGCCGCCCGCGTCGAACAGGCCGATGATCGGGGCGCGATTTTTCAGCGCCATGTCCTGCAGCTTGGTGATCTTTTGCGCGTGAGTCTCGGAGAGCGAGCCGCCGAAGACGGTGAAGTCCTTGGCGAAGACGAAGACGGCGCGGCCGTTGACCGTCCCCCAACCGGTGACGACGCCGTCGCCGGAGATTTTTTCGCCCTGATCCATGCCGAAATCGGTGCAGCGATGGGCGACGAACATGTCGAATTCTTCGAACGAGCCGTGATCGAGCAGCAGTTCGATTCGCTCGCGCGCCGTGAGCTTGCCGCGGGCGTGCTGGGCTTCGATCCGCTTTTTGCCGCCGCCAAGTCGAGCGGACGCGCGCCGCCGTTCGAGCCCATCGAGAATATGTTTCACCAACCATTGTCCTTACGCATTTCGTAGCGAAGATCGCACCGACAAGATTACGACCGCCGAAATCTCCTGGGATTCAACATGTGTTGCGTAAATCCATCGTAAATGTTCTTCATTTGGCCTTCATCCACCGTCGCGATGTCCGCTCCTCAACTTTACGTGATTCATTCCAGCCATTACTTTAGCGTCCGGGTGCGTAGAGGATTTCATGGCCTTGCCAATCTAGGCGGATTTCCAGCGCTGCAAAAATTCAAAATCTGTAAGGATTTGTTTCAAAAAAAATCGCTTAGGGTTGTAGCCGGCCCCCAATCTCGCAAAGACGCTCCATTTGGTGAAGCGAAAGATCGATCTTCTGCAGATGCAGCGCGCGGAAGGCGGCCTCATGAGGTCGAAGATGGTTCGTCAAGAGGGTCGATTCCGCAAGGCCACAGATCCTCGTGCTGAAACGGTGCGCGTATCACTGGCGTCAGCAGAGGGTCTCCGAGCTGGGTACTCTTCGCAAAACTTCATGGGTTGCACTCCGGGCAATACTGGGACGGCGCTCGCTGCAATCCATCGCCTCGAGGGCGCTCTTCCGTATAATCGCATGCGGGACACCCTAATATCTCAGCAACGACCAACTCAGTGGGCGTGCCGCAGGCTTCGCAGAGCAAGCCGGCGCGAGATCCGGTCCGACCAAAACCGGGCGCGCCGCAAGCCGGGCATTGCCGCGCCAGGCGCTGCGCCAGGCGTTCGGCCAATATGGCAAGACTCCTCATCCGCGTCGGGTTGAAGTGGGCGCGCATGTCCGTCTCCATGCGCGCCCGGCCATCCGATGATACAGCAGCGGCTGCTTCAATGGCGCGCCTTAAACGGTCAGGATCGACAATGCCCTTAGCGAGAGCAGACGCCACATCACCTTTGTTCGGCCGCACGATCAGCCCATGGGTCGGAAAACCGATCCTTTGCAAAAACCCCTCGGATGCTTCTCCGGGCGAGACGACCAGATGATCATAATTCGTCTTCTCGGCGATTAAGCTTTCGGTGACAACAATTCCGCTCTCGTCATCTACAAAGACCAGAAGCTCCATGCCTGCAGGAATATACGGAATAGCGGGATGCGGACCGAATGAGCCTTCACTCGCAAGCCCAAGC
>JALHNR010000173.1 GCA_022843525.1 Methylocystis sp.
TCGACGTTGCAAGTTCTTCGAGGGCGGCGAGTCGCTGCCGACCGGCGTCTAGTTCATACTGCTGGTAGCGCGCCACGCCGTAATTTGCCGCAGACGCTAAGACGAACAACAGCGCGGCGGCGGCGAGGATGCGTCCCGCTGTCGCCCACAGCGTCTTGCCGAGTTTTTCGAAATCGCGCGCGCCGTCTGCATCGGCGCCGACCGGCGCGGGCGTTTTTTGCGCGGTCGGTTCGGCGCGCCGGATCGGCGCAGCGACGAAGGCGCGCGGTTCGTCGCTCGGAAGGAGAATCCCTTGCCGCATCTCGAACATGCGATCGGCGCGTTGCGCCAGCGCATGGTTGTGCGTGACGAGCGCCATGGCGAAATTTTCTTCTCGTCGCAAATCGTCGAGCAGCGCGAAGATCTCCTCTTCCGTCTCCTCGTCGAGATCGCTTGTCGGTTCGTCCCCGAGAAGCAATTGCGGTTCGTTGATCAGTGCCCGAGCGATGACGACCCGACGCTGCTCGCCGCCGGACATCTGTCCTGGAAAGCTTGTCATCCGCTCAACCAGGCCGACGCGGGCGAGAAGGCCTTGCGCGCGCGCATAGGCGCTTTCTGGCGTCACGCCGTCACCGAGCAGCGCCGGCAGGGCGACGTTGTCGATGGCGCGAAGATTCGGAAGGAGACTCTGGAATTGAAAGACGAAGCCGATCCGCTCTCGCCGGACATCGGCAAGCTGCGCCTCGGGAAGGTCCCAGATCTCGTCCCCCGCCAGTTGAACGCTGCCCTCCGTGGGCGGCGTCAGCCCGCCGATCATGGCGAGCAGCGTCGATTTACCGGAGCCAGATCGTCCAACGATCGAAACGAATTCGCTTGCGCCAACGATAAAATCGGCAGAGATCACCGCGTCCACGCCAGGATCGCCGCCGTAATGCTTCCGCAAACCCTTGGCGGAAAGGATCATCGCGCGCTTTCCATCTGGATCATCGCATAGGGTTCGAGACGCCGCGTCCGCCAAGCGGCGACAAAAGCCCCTCCGAGGCCGATCGCGACGCCGCAGAGCGCGGCCGCGCCCGCGGCGATCCATATGACCCCCGCAGGCGGGGCGTCGAATGGCACGCCGAGAGAGGAGAAATAAAAGCCGAGAGAACGGGCAAAAACGAAGATCAGCGAGAAACCCGCGCCGATGCCTAACAGGCCGCCAAAGCCTGTGATGAGCCCCGCCTCGATCAGGGTGATCGATATGATCTGCGCCGGCCGCGCGCCCATGGCCCGCAGCACGCCAATTTCGCGATAGCGCTCTTGGACGATGGCGGAAAACAACAACGAGACGAGAAAGAAGATCGCCAGCATCAGCAAGCCCGCGAAGATCGCCACGCCCCAGAAGAGACTTCCAAGCGATTGGCGCGCCGCGGTGAAGATCGGATTGCCCGTGACAATTTTGATTGCCGGAATCTGTCCAATGGCGAAACGCGCTTGCTCCGCCGAGGCGCCGGGCGACAGTTGCAGGAGAAATGCAGAGACACGATCCTGCGCGATTGACGGAAGGCATTCGGCCCGTCCTGCGGCGTGATCATGATGCGTCGCGTCAACCCCTTCCGAAGGCGAAGACGCGGGCGGATGAACAGGGATGATCGCAGGCCGCGCCCGGATCGCGGCGGCGACAAGTTCGTCGAGTGCGGAAAAGGTGATGAAATAAGATTCATCGAAGGGACCCACGCCCGTTCGGCCCAATCGGCCCGTCACGACCAGCGACCGGCCACAAATCGACAGGGCTTCGCCAGCCTTCATCGCGACCCGCTCCCCAACCAGCAAGCCTCCGGTCGCGGACACGGGTTTCTCGCCCACGGGTAGCCAAGATTCGACGGTGAAATCGGTCGCCTGATCATAGGCGATCAAATTGATCGCGCGCCCCTCGACGCTCGCGCGGATGAGATGCTGCGCGGCGACCTTCTCGACGCCGGGAACGGCTCTGAGCTTGTCGCCCAGAGCGACATCCAGATCGAGATCCGTCGGCTGTATCGTGAGCAGCGTGCTGGTGATGTTCACCAAGGCGCCATGCGGCACGACAACGAGATCGGCGCCCATTCGCGAAAAGGTCGTCAAGATTCCTTCCCGCAGCGACCAGCCGGTGACAAAGCCGGAAAAGACAACCCCGACGGCGATCATCACCGCCAAGCCGAGCAACAGACTCCGCAGCAGCCGACGTCCGACGTTCTGAGCGCCGAGCCGCACCAGCAGGAAGCGCGAGCGATGGCGTTTCGTCATGGGTGGAACCGTTATCTGCAGGTCGATGCGGCCTGGCGTGCGAGGCGGGGCCGCGTCGTTGAGTAGCCGCGATCGCGAGAGAGGCTCGTCGCCGGACGCAAGCCAGTCGTCTTTGCGGGTTCCGCCGATCCCGTCAGACCGTGGTGCAGCGGCTGTGGATCAGTTCCTCATTGTTCCGCGGAACAATGACGCAGTCGTGGTGACCGCCAAAGTTCGGGATATAACCGACGGGCTCCAGCGTATCCTGCGTGAAGATGAAGGTTCCGCCTTCGAGCCGCTGGAATCCGCTGAAGATCGCGAGCACATATTTGCCGTCATAGGTGACATGCATCGTCTGCAGGTCAACGCCGACATTCTCGAAGCGCTTGATCGTCGTCCACGTATTGGTGTCGACGACGACGATGGCGCTTTTCGCCGGCTTGCGATGCAGCTCGGAGACAAACATTTTCGAGCCGTCCATCGAATAGGTGATGTGGAACGGGCTCGGCGTCGAGCCGACCCAGTGCGAATCCTTGAACTCGGTGACTCGCTTCCAGTTGCGCGGATCGCGGTCCGAACAATCGAACACGCCCATGCTGTTTTGTCGGGTGTTATTCGTCATGGTGAACCATTTGCCGTGCGGTCCAAAGCCGCATTCGTGTCCCGATGACACGACATTATCCAGCTTGATGTCCCAAATGCCGTCGGCGATTTTCTTGACCGGAATGTTTTCCTTGGTCGTGCCGTCAGGGGAAGAGATGCACGCAACCGGCTCCATCGTCGTGCGGTCGATGACGACGCCGACGGCGAACATGCGAAGCGTCACCAGCGAGAGCGGATGGATCGGATGGTGGACGCAATTATCGGCGCCTGTCAGCGTCTTCACCGAATCGCCCGGAAGCTGTCCCGTATAGGCGAGATACTCGCCCATGGGCACCATCTCCCAGTCGAGTTTGTTTCCCTTAACGCCGCGATAATCATAGACCCCGGTGTCGGGCGCCTTCAGGAGACGGGAAACGCGAACGGTGCCTCCCTTGAACCAATTGTCCTCGAGCACGCCGTCCGGCTCGTTTCCACGCCAGTCGAAACGGAAGGCGTCGATCACCGTCGTCTTCTGGTTTCCGGTCGCGCGATTGAAGAAGGCGACCACATCCTTTTGCCCGTCCGCGACCGTGAAGCCCGACGCATCCGGGAAGATGACAGTGTGCACGCCAAGTCCGATCCCGGTGGTCTCGGCGACATTCTCGAGCAAATTCATCTGCTGCCCGTCGAAGCCGACGCGATAGATCTGATTGCCCTGACCCCACAAAGGATCGAGCATGCCATGTTCCCGGATCTGCGTGGGGATGCCATAAATCAGGACGTTCTGCCCACCCTGGGTCGAGTTTACGAACTCGAAGCCTTTTCGCGGGTCGGCCGAAGGAAAGGCCGCGAGATGATGGGCGATGGGGCAGCTGTCGCCATAATTCCAATATTCGATCCAGGCCATTGTCTTGCCGGTCGCAAGATCCTGCACCTGAGCGCCCCCGCCGAGCTTCGTCGGGGTGAGCCAGACGTAGTCGCCGAGCGTCGCAAGACGCGGCGCATTCGCCTCCGCCGCCGACGCCGAGTCTCCCATCAGGCCTGAGAACAGCCCTGTCGCATTGGCGGATTTGCCGCCGAAAATGGTCCCGATGATTCCGGCGGCGCCGGCGCGCAGCACTTCTCTACGTTCCACCCGGCCACGCTGATTGAGAGGCCGCACAACCTGCGGCGCTGCGATCTCCGACACCACTTTTTCCGACGGGAAGTTTTGATCGGTAGACATCGGTCTCTCCCTAAGAGCGCAGCGGCTTAACCCAATCCAATGAATCGAGAAGTGAGAAATTGTCTGCGATATAGTTCTTCGTCCGGCAAGCCCTTTTGTGGATGCTCAAGAGTCGCTTGAGCGAGGTGGTCGCGCTTCTGACTCGGCCAACGGGCTACGCCCCCGGACAATAATCCGATCTTTCGCCGGCCACCCAGGCGGTGGAGACCGAAATATCCTTTGGATCGAACGCCGCCATGTCGGCCCGATATCCCGGCGCGAGCCGGCCGAGCGATCGTCCGAGGCCTAGAAATTCGGCAGGGTGGCGAGAGGCGCAGCGCAGCGCCCAGTCCAGAGGACGTCCGAGAAGCCGCACGCAATTGCGCACCGCGCTCGCCATCTCGATCGACGATCCGGCAAGCGCGCCCTCCTGCGTGCGGCAACTGCCGTCGCGGACCATGATCCGCGCGCCAAGGAGATCGAACTCTGTTTTTATCCCGCCGACCGGCGGCATCGCGTCGCTCACCAGCATGGGGCGTCCGACGCCGCGCATCGCCAATCCCAACATGGCGGGGGCGACGTGCTCACCGTCGACGATGAGCCCGTAAGAGGCGTGGGACGATTCGAGCGCCGCCCCGACAGGTCCGGGCTCGCGGGCGGAAAGCGGACGCATCGCGTTGAACAAATGCGTGAAGCCCGTCAGGCCCTCGGCCATTGCGGCGCGGGTTTGCGCATAAGTCGCCATCGAATGACCGAGCGAGACCTTCGCTCCCGCAGTGACAAGTTCGGCGATGAAGCCGTCGGGCGCCTCCTCGGGCGCGAGCGTCACCAGCAATACGCCCGCGCGAAAGGAGCCGAGCATCTGGCGATGATGCGCTTGCGGGCGGCGGATAAACTCTCGCCGATGAACGCCCGGCTTTTCCGGCGACAAAAAAGGGCCCTCGAGATGAATCCCGAGAATGCCGGGCTGGCGCGGCATGATTGCGCTGACGGCGCCAAGCGCCGCCGCCATCGTCTCATCTCTGTCGGTGATGAGCGTCGGCAAGAGCGACGTCACGCCGAACTTACGATGCGCCTGCGCAATCTTCGCCAAAGCAGCGGGCGTTGGATCGGCGTTGAAAAGGACGTCTCCTCCGCCGTTGACCTGAATGTCGATAAAGCCTGGCGCGAGCCAGGCGCCTCGAGGGACGTTATAAACTTCTACTGAAGATGGGAGGTCCGATCGCGGCGTCAGCGCCGCGATTTGCGTATCTTCGATCACGACGGCAAAGTCGTCATGTTTTTTTTCGCCGTCGAAGACGACGTCCGCGGCCACTGCATATCGAGAGCAACCGTTCATCGCGTGCGCGTGATCTTGCGCAGGTGGCGCGGCTGGTCGGCGTTCTTTCCGCGCATCGCGGCCAAGCGAACGACCATGGCGTAGAAGCTCTGGATCAAACAGATCGCGTCGGTTTCGGGATGTTCAGGAGGCAATGCTGGAAGCCGGTCCGGAGTCCGCTCCTCCGAGGAGGTGATGAAGACCGCCGCGCCCTTGGCCTTAAGATCCGCGGCGAGCTGCGTCATCCCGGCGGCCGCGGCGTCGGTCGGCGCGAACATGAGCACGGGATAGTCGGGCGCCACCAGCGCGACCGGGCCGTGGAGGAATTCGGCCGAGGAAAAGCATTCCGCGTGGAGATCCGAGGTTTCCTTCAGTTTCAGGGCGGCCTCGCGCGCGATGGCGAGCGTCGGACCCCGTCCAATCGTGACCAGGCTTTCCGCGCCTGCGATCTTCTCAAGGACGCAGCTCCAGTCGAGATCGCCGGCGGCGGCGAGGCGATCCGGCAATGCCGTCAGCGCGCGCGCGAGCGCCTTGTCCTCAGCCCAACAGGCGACCAGTCGGGCAAGCGCCGCAACTGATGCGATGAACGTTTTCGTCGCAGGAATGCTCAGTTCCGGGCCCGCCGCCATCGGCAACAGGAATTCGCAGGCCTTCGCGAGCCCGCTCGCCGGGTCATTTGTGATGCAGGCGGTCACTGCGCCGCCGGCGCGCGCCGCAACCGCCTGTTCGATGATGTCGCTGCTCTCGCCCGACTGTGAAATCGCGAGAAACAACTGATCAGCCAGGCGCAGAGGCTGATGATAGATCGTCGTGATGCTGGGCGCGGCGGGCGCCACCACGACGCCGAGGTATCGCTCGATCAGATGCTTGCCAAAGGTCGCGGCGTGCGCCGAACTGCCGCGCGCGCAGGTGACGACCACTTGAGGCGGCTTGCGCCGTAACCGGTCCGCGAGAACTGGGAGAACCTCGGCGAGCCCGTCACCCTGCCGTCGCACGGCCGCCGGAGCCTCTCGCATGTCGGAAGTCATCTGCGCGTCGAGGACGGTCATTATCTTCGGCTTCCGGTCAAATCCATCAGCACAGAGATTGAGCCGGACGCGCGGGAAAGCAAGTTCCAGCGCAGCCACGGCGCCGGGCAGCCCGGCTCATAGGAAGCTTCGCTTGAACTCTCCCCGCCATTGGCCATATGCGGCCTATCAGCTGGAATTGCGCCGATGTGCCCCACGGAGACTGAACGCCAAAGTCCGCGCTATGCCAAGATCGACGTCTGGGAGCCAGCCGAGATTCTGGATTCCATGATCGAAGGGCAGTTTTCCGCCGTCGCCGCCGTTCGCGCCGCGCGCCCTGCGATTGAGCGGGCGGCGCTTGCGATTGAGCGACGGCTGCGCGGGCCCGGGCGGCTGGTTTACGTCGGCGCCGGCACATCCGGCCGCTTGGCCGCTCAGGACGGGGCGGAGCTCATGCCGACCTTCGGCTGGCCGCAAGATCGGCTTCTGCTCCTCATGGCGGGCGGACAAAGCGCTTTGCTGCACGCTGTTGAAGGTGCCGAAGACCAGGACCATCAGGCGGTCGAACTCGTTCGGCGGCATGAGATTGGGGCGTCCGATGTGACCATCGCGGTGGCCGCAAGCGGCACGACGCCTTTTACGCTCGCCTGTTTGCGCGAGGCAAAAAGCAGAGGCTCCTTGACGATTGGCGTCGCGAACAATCGCGGGACGCCGCTGCTCCAGGAAGCCGATCATTCGATTTTTCTCGAAACCGGCGCCGAACCGATCGCCGGCTCGACGCGAATGAAGGCGGGAACCGCCCAGCGAATCACGCTCATTCTGCTCTCGTCTCTCGTCATGATTCTGCTCGGGCGCGTTTACGACGGCCTGATGGTGGATGTGCAGGCTTCGAACAAGAAACTGGTCCGAAGGAGCGAAAAAATTCTGTCGCGTCTGACCGGCCGCGGCGACGAGGAGATCCATGAGGCCTTGCAGCGCGCCGGCGGGAGCGTGAAGCTCGCCTTTCTCTTGCTGCAGGGCTACGGGCTTGCTGAGGCGGCGGCGGCGCTGGATGAGGCAGAGGGTCATCTGCGTCGCGCCATGAGCTTGATGGTCGAGCGGTCGAAGACGGAGGGCGTGAGAGAGACCCAGCCGTATATCCGGGAAGATATGACGCACGAGTAGGCCCGATCGCCGTCCACGCGCTCCGGCAAGCAGAGGCGCCGGGCGCTCCGCACCTTTATCTAGATTTCAGCTGCCGTATTCGTGCGATGGAGGCCTCGGCGTGAGCCCGCATGGATGGGTCCTGCTTGCAGGCCGAGAGCAGCCGACGGGCGAATTCCGCCGCCTGCGCCTGCTCGTCTTTCATGTTGTTGCCGATGAGGATGAAATCCGCGCCGGCCTGAACGGCCTTCGCGCAGGCTTCACCCGTCGACATCAGCTTTTGCACGCCCTGCATCTGCAGGTCATCGGTCAGGATGCAGGCGTCAGGCGCCCAGGCGCGCATTTTATCCACCGCGACGGCGGAGAGGCAGACGGGCGTGCCTTTCTCCCATTGATTCACGATGCCATGGCTGAACAGGACCATCGGCACGCGTGCGATCAGCTCCTTGAACACATTCACTTGCGCATCTGTCAGGCAATCGGAAAGATCCATGACGTGGTCGTGGGGGTTGACCTTCGCGCCGCCGGTTCCGGGAAAGTGCTTCAAGCAAAGTTTCAAATTCACCGAACCAGCGACTTCCGCCAGCGCCTCCACGCATGCCTCGACAACCTTCGGATCGCTCGAATAGCTGCGCTGGACGGACCCCACATCCGGGCTGTCGGGATTGATATCGAGATCGACGACCGGCGACAGGTTCACATCGATGCCGATCTGTCGCATCTGCGCATAGGAGGGGCGTAAAACCTCCCGCCGTTCTGAGGCTGTCAATCGCCCGAACTGACGGGCGCTGGGCAGCGCAACAAAGCCGCGCTCTTCCTTCAACCGGCGGACCTTGCCGCCTTCCTGATCGATGAAAATGAGGGGCCGCGAGGGAAGGGCGTGAAGACTCTCGCAAAGCTCCTCAAGCTGAGCCGGCCCATAGACGTTCCGCTCGAATTTCTGATCAGTACAGTCGTAGTCGAAAAGGATGACGCCGCCCAAGCCGAAGCGCCGGGCAAAATCCTGCAGCCAGCCAGGGATGAGCGGGTCGCGAAAACCCAAGATGAACAATTCGCCGATCGGGAGATCCATGAGCGTAAAATGGTGATCGTGAGAGGACTGTCAAAGCGCTCGCTCGGCGCGATCGCCCAAGCGTGTCGTCTCCCGCAATCTTCGCGAACGAGAACAGGCATTTTTCCCTTGTCAC